>DASYFZ010000590.1:0-5009 GCA_036000295.1 Solirubrobacteraceae bacterium | reverse complement strand
GTGTCGATCGGGGCCAAGAGCGTGCTCGGCCAGGAGTGCACGATCTCCGCCTACCAGAGCGTCTCGATCGGTCGCGAGTGCATCATCGCCGACCGCGTGATGATGATCGACTTCGATCACGGCATGGTCGAAGTCGAGCGGCCGATTCGCGCGCAGGGGATCTACAAGCGAGACGTGAACATCGGCCACAACGTCTGGATCGGCTACGGCGCCTGCATCCTGCGCGGGGTCACCGTCGGCGACAACTCGGTGGTCGGCACGAGCTCTGTGGTCACCGCCGACGTCCCGCCGAACGCGGTGGTCGGGGGGATCCCGGCGAAGCTGATCCGGATGCGCGCCGCCCCGAAGACGTTTCGCTGGGGCGACTGAGCGGTCAGTCGACCCAGCCGGCGAGCTCGGGCGCCAGGTTCCGCAGCGCCGGCTCGAGCGAGGCATCGGATTCGAGCGCTCGCAGGAGCGCCTCGACGTGTCCCGCGGCGCGCTCTCGCGGATAGTCGCCGGCCGTTCCGGTCGAGGCCAGAAACGCCCAGTCGCTCGCCTGCAGCGCCAGCAGCTCGCGAAGCGCGCGCTGGCTGGGCTTGGAGCCACGCGCGAGCGTCCGCAACTCGGCTGTGCGCGCCTGCCACGCGAGGTCGGCGACGGCAGGTCCGCTCCACGTCTCCAGGCCTCCCCCCTTGCCCCAGCTGATCGCGCCGTTGGGTAGCTCGGGCACGGCCGTCCTGACGTCGTGGCGCTCGAGCGCGTCGTCGAGCGTGGTCAGCGTCAGCCCCTGTCGCGCCGCCTGCTCGACGACCGCGTTGAGCCAGTGCACGCCCTCGTACCACCAGTGGCCGAGCAGTTCCGTGTCCATCGCGCAGACGCAGACGCCGCCCGCCGCGACGCGCCCGCGGACGAGCGCCACGAAGTGCTCGGCGTGCAGCGCCGCCTGCGCGAGCGCGGCAGCGAGATCGTATGGGCCGCCGTCGTTACGCCACACACGATGGTCGTGCGCGGTGAGGTTGTGGTAGTCGCGATACGCCCCCGCGGACGGGTAGCCCCGGTCGCCCCACACGAGCGACACGATCTGGCGGTCAAGCGGCCACAGCACCGGCCCCTCGTCGGTCGCGATCGGATGCAGGTGCGCGGGGTCGCCAAGCCCGAACGTGTCGGTCAGCTCGACGCAGGTGCTGCGCACGCCCGCCTCCTCGAGGGTCTGGTCCAGCCAAGGAGCGTGCGCGCATTCGGGCAGCCAGAAGCCGCCGGCCCAGTCTCCGAAGCGACGGCGATGCGACGCCACGCCGGTCTGCACCTGCAACGCCGCGCCGGCGTCGGAGGCCAGCAGCGGCAGGACCGCATGCGTGGCGGCCGACGTCCACGTCACGTGCGGCGCGAGCGCGTCGAGCAGGCCGCCGGGCAGCCGCTCCAGGCGGTCGGCGGCGGCCGCGTACTCGGCGGCAGAGCGCTCGAGCTCGGCGACGAGCAGATCGGCGCCCCGCTCGCGCATCAGCACGATGTCGCGCCAGTGGGACTCGGGGCGAACGTCGCGCAGGAACGCCAGGCAGCGCTCGGCGACGCCCGGCGCCTCGAGCTGATCGCACAGGACCGGCGTCAGCGACAGCGTGATCGGCGCCCGCCCGAGCACGTCGAGCAGCGGCAGATACGAGGTCGCGATCGCCTCCCACAGCCACTCCTCGCCGAATGGCCACGTGCCGAAGCCCTCGACGTAGGGCATGTGCGTGTGCAGGACGAGCGCGAGCTCGCCCGGCTCGCGGGCAGCTGGGCTCACACCCGGCATATCGCGAGGAAGTCGAGCGCCGCGTCGAGGTTCTCGGCCCGCAGCGCGAAGTCGCTTGTTGCGATCGCTGGCGTGAACCAATCGTAGAAGGGCTTGGTCAGACGCAGCGTTTTGTGGACCCGGTCCCAGCCAAGCTCGATCGCCCGCGCATGCACCGCGAGCTTGCGGGCGTGGAACAGCCCGAGCAGCTCGACCTCGCCGAACACCGTCTCGCACAGCTCGCGGAACTCGCCGGCACGGTACTCGCGCACATGCCACGGGTTCGAGGATTTGGCCGCACCGGGCGGCGCGAGCGTGAGCAGGTTCGGGGTCGAGACGTAGACGGTTCCACCGGGCGCCAGCAGCGATCGGAAGTGCCCGAGGACGGCCACCGGATCCTGCACGTGCTCGATCGTCTGCAGGAACACGACCGCGTCGAAGGCCCCGGGCTCGCCGTAGGTCTCGACCGCGCCCCATTCGAACCGCAGGTTCTGGCGCACGTAGCGCAGGCGGGCATGCTCGTGCGCCTCGGGATTGCCGTCCACGCCGAGCACGGCAGAGGCCGAGCGCGACAGCACCTCCGACCCATAGCCCTCGCCGCAAGCCATGTCGAGCACGCGCATCCCGATCACGCGCGCGCCGATCCACTCGTAGACGACGAGATGGCGGCGGTACCAGTAGTTCTCGGCGGGGACGTCGGGCAGCGTGCGCTCGCCGGTGAGCTCCAGCGGCGGCACCCCGGGGGGCTGATTCTGTTGAACGTAGAGGTTCACTCGCAGGGCGACAGGGTAATGTCAGCCCGGCCATGGAGGCACTTCGCAGCGCCGACGAGATCCGGGACGTCAACACCCGCTACCACGATGCGGCCGCCTCGAGTTACGACTCGAAGTGGGGAATCGACTTCGGTCCCGTCGGTCAGGGCCAGGTCCTCGGGAAGCTTCGCAAGCTGCTCGGACCGGAGCTCGACCGGGGCTTTGGCAGGTCGCTCGAGATCGGCGCCGGGACGGGGTATTTCAGCCTGAACCTGCTGCAGGCGGGGGCCGTGCGCGAGGCGACGTGCACAGACATCTCGCCGGGCATGATCCGCACGCTGTCGGGCAATGCGGAGCGGCTGGGCCTCGAGGTCCGTACGGCACGCGCAGACGCCGAGTCGCTGCCATTCGCCGACGAGAGCTTCGACCTCGTGCTCGGCCACGCGGTGCTGCACCATCTCCCCGACCTGCGCCGCGCGTTCGACGAGTTTCACCGCGTGCTGCGGCCCGACGGACGGCTCGCGTTCGCCGGCGAGCCGTCGCGGCTGGGCGATCGCATCGCCGCGATCCCTAAGCGCACCGCTGTCGCGCTCGCGCCCGCCTGGCGCACCCTGCTTGGTGCCGCACCCGCCGCGCCCGGCTCCCACAACGGCGGGTCTGACGATCACGACCACTCGCTCGAGCCGTTCGTCGACATCCACGCGTTCACTCCCGGTGATTTGAGCCGGCACGCGCATCGCGCCGGCTTCGACGACGTCTCGGTCCGCGGCGAGGAGCTCGTCGCCAACTGGTTCGGGTGGTTCAACCGCTCGCTGGAGGCGAGCGCCGAGCCCGCCGACGTCCCGATGCTGTGGCGACGCTACGCGTTCAACGGCTATCTGTTGCTGCAGCGCGTGGACACGCACGTGCTCGAGAGCCGGCTGCCGCCGGCGATCTTCTACAACCTGCTGCTGAGCGCGCGCAAGCCGTAGGCCGGTTGCCGGGGGTCGTGCCCGGCGCTCGGCCATAAACTGCTTCGGCATGCCAGACCGGCTCGTCCGCGAGTTTCCGCTGTTCCCGCTGGGGCTCGTCGCGCTGCCGAGCGAGCTGATCCCGCTGCACATCTTCGAGCAGCGCTACAAGGCGATGATGAACGAGTGCCTGCGCGACGAACGCGAGTTCGGGATCCTGTGGCTCGCCGACGACGGGCTGCGGGAGATCGGCTGCGCGTGCGAGATCGCCGAGGTGATCGAGCGCCTGGACGACGGGCGCATGAACCTGGTGGCGCGGGGGACGCGGCCATTTCGCGTGCTCGAGCGCCAGGGCCACCTGGCGTATCCGGCCGGCGTGGTCGAGTTCCTCGACGACCGCGAGGACGAGATCGACGATGACGTCGCGCAGGCCGCCCACGAGGCCTACGCCGATCTGGTCAGGCGCGCGACCGACCGTGACCCGACCGCCGACGAGCTCGCCGAGCTCGACGCCTACGCGATGGCAGCCACGGTCGACTTCGGCCTCGAGGCCAAACAGGGGCTGCTCGACCTTCGCTCCGAGAACGCGCGGCTGCGGCTCGTCACTCGCCTGTTCCGAGCGGCGATCAAGCGGCTTGACTTCGTCGACCGCGCACAGACCCGCGCTCGCTCCAACGGGCGCGTGCGCCTGCGCTGACCAGGCTCAGCCCGACAGCCCGCAGGCCCCCTGGGCCGCCTGGACCGCGAACAGCTCGGCCCGCGCGAGCTCGGGATGCGAGCGCGCTGCGGTGTCGCTGAACGCGACGGTCCCGTCCTGCAGGGTGATCCGGTAGCGGAACACGCTGTCGGGGCCCGCGGGCGGAACCTGAAGCTTGCTCTGCGCGTCCTTGTTGAGGTCGTCGGCGAGGTCGCGGGCGGCGAGCAGCATCGGATCGGACAGCGGCTTGGTCTTGCCCCCGTCGCAGCGGATCGTGCCGCTGTCGTTGACCAGCAGCGTCAGCGCCTTGCCCTGCCCCGTGCGGCTCAGCATGAACAGGTCCGGCGACTGGACGTTCAGGCCGCAGCCGGCGATCGCGGCGGTCGCGCCTCCGGCGGCGCAAACCGCCGCTAACACGCGCCCAACACTCCGAAAACGACCCAATTGACGGATACGCCACGTCACGCGGGTCCTTTGCCCCGCCCAGCGGGGGAAAAGACCCACACGACTGCCTGTTGCAGCCGCATGGGTCGTTTTCGGCGCGTTGTCGACGATCCGCGAGATCACCGAGACACTAGTTATCATTCCGACCCTGCTCGGTCCCGGGCGCCGGATGCGCCCTCGGCCGAGCCCTTTGTCATGCACCCGATTTCGTATTTCCAGGCGATCGTGCTCGGCCTGATTCAGGGCGTCACTGAGCTGTTTCCGATTTCGAGCCTCGGCCACGCCGTGGTGCTGCCGCGCGTGTTCGGCTGGGACATCCACCAGAACGACAAGTTCTTCCTGACGTTCCTGATCGCGGTGCACCTGGCGACCGCGCTCGTGCTGCTCGGGTTCTTCTGGCGCGACTGGGTGCG
>DASYFZ010000535.1:0-5282 GCA_036000295.1 Solirubrobacteraceae bacterium | reverse complement strand
CTTCCGTCTTGGGTGCCGACGATCACCGTCGCCCCGCGAGGGTCGAGCGTCGTCACCGAGCGTCTGCCTGCCTGGCCGGCGTACGTCGCGATGATCGCGCCCGAGGCGACGTTCCACTCGTCGACGCCATCGAGCGTCCCGGCGATGATCTTGGAACCGTCCGGAGTAAAGGCGATGTTCCGGATCCACTCGCCGGGAAGATCGGCAGTGAGCGTCCGCTGTTGCCCGGTACGCAGGTCGAGCACGGTCACCCGGGTGCTCGGGTTGGCGAGGTTCGGGCTGTTGCGTGCGAGCGCGACTCGACGTCCGTCGGCAGAGATCGCGGGCACGCCGCCGATCGCAAACCGGCGGACGACTCGGCCTGCACGTGCGTTCCAAAGCAATGTGTCGCCCTGCTGCGCGGAGGTCAACAACACGCCGGCCGGGGTGAACCTCAAGTACGGCGCAAGCTGCCCGGCGCGCATCGGGTAGCGACGCTCCCAGAGCGTCCGTCCGGTGGCAGCATCGAGCATCACCAGCCGCTCGGCGGACGGTGTCGTGGCCTCTGGCGACTGCGTGACCAGGCTCGCCGCGATTCTGCCGCCATGCGGTGTGTACGCCACCGCCCCGGAAACCGACGGCTGCGAAGGGACCAGGCCGCGCCAATCCCGGATGCGGCGGGCTTGGCGAGAGGCGACGTCGATCGCGTCCAGCTCGGTACGGTCTGAACCCACCGTGAGCACGAGCAGCGTGCGGCCGTCCGGCGAGAAGCTCATCGCATACGGAGCAACCTGGTTGGAGAGCCGCACGGCTGCACCTTGCTGGCGCCACGTGCCGACCCCGATGAAGCGCACCACCTTGGCCGCGTCGCCGACCGCGAGCAGACGGCCGTCGGGACTGACCGCGAGCGCTTCGAGCTCATTCGCGGCAGGCCTGAGCAGGCGGATCAGGGCGGGGCTCCGCTGAAGGACGGCGAGCAGGTCGGAGCGCGTCTCAGCCCTGTTCTGGAGCTTGACCCCGGCGACGGCGAGCAGCATCGCGCGATCCATTTTCGGCTCTGTCTGGGCCTGCGCGCCGAGGCGCTCGGCGTCGGAGGTGAGCGCCTGCGCCTGCGCATGGCCTCGCTGGATCAGGGCGATCACCCCGGCGAGCACCGCGACCAGCAGCAGGGCGACCGCTCCGGCAAGCAGCCCGCGAAGGCGGCGGTTGCTGCGTTGCTCGGCACGACGCTCACGCTCCGCCTCGGCGACGCTTGCGTCGACGAAGCTGCGCTCGGTGGCGTTGAGGTCGGATCGGTGGAGGTCGGCCCATTCCGCGGCAGCGCCGAGCCGAGTTCCACGGTATAGGTCGGACCGCTCGCGGCCGCCAGCGTCCCATAGGCGGGCTGCCTGCCCGAGTTGCCGCTGCAGGCGAAGCCCAGCACGGTCCTCGTCGAGCCAGCCGCGCAACGTCGGCCACTCGCGGATCAGAACCTCGTGAGCAACTTCGGCGGTTCCCTCTCCGAGCGTGACCAGGCGCGCGTCGGCCAGCCGCTCGAGCAGCCCCGCAACGATGTCGGGCGACGTCCCTTCAGGCACCAGTTCCTCAACTGACACCCGGCGGCGCGACTCTGCGACGCCCTCGCCAGGCTCCGTGAGCCGCAGGAACATGCTGCGCATCACCTGGCGGTCGTCCGGCGGCAGCGAGGCGACCATGCTATCCGCCGTCCGGGCGACCGCAGACGCGACACCGCCCGTCTCGCGGTAGCCCTCGACCGTGAGCGTGCGGCCGTCGCGTCGCTCCCACGTGGCGCGCAGCGCGTGTGACAAGAGCGGGAGCGCCCCCGGCTCGTCGGCTACGTCGCGCAGGGCGAGCTCGACGAGCCCAGGCTCGAGGTGCAGCCCCGCCAGGCGTGCGGGCTCGTTCACCGCCCGGTCGAGCTCGGCAGCGCTCATCGCGCCGAGCAGCACCTGGTTGGCGGAGACCGCGCGGGCGAGCTCCGGATAGCCGCCGAGCCTGCCGTACATATCGGCTCGCACGCCGATGGCCACCGGGCCCTCGAGCGCCAACAGCGCGTCGATGAATGCCTGACGGCGATCCGCGTCGTCGCAGAGTGTGAACAGCTCTTCGAACTGGTCGACGACCACGAGCTGAGCCGGATCGACACTACACTCCAAGCGCGGTGAGCTGCCGGGAGTGAGGAGGGCAGCCCGCTCGAGCCCCGCCACCTCACCCGCCCTCACGGAGGCGACCACCCCGGCTCTCAGCACCGAGGACTTGCCGCTGCCCGAGGCGCCGACTACGGCCACCAATGTTCGAGGCGCCAGCCGCCCGATCAGCTCGCGGACGACTTCCTCGCGGCCGAAGAAGTAGTCGCGGTCCTCGGGCTCGAAGGCCGGAAGACCGCGATACGGGCATTCCGTCGCTGAAAGCGGGGCGCTGACACCGGCGGCCCTGACCGCATGAATTCGCTCCGAGGGCCCAGCGCCCCCAAGATGATGCGGCCCGAGGTCGACGAGTTCGCAGCCGTCTGGCAGATGCCGTCCGACGAGCTCGGCAGTGACGGCCGAGAGAAAGATCTGGGCGCCATCTGCCTGATCGCGGAGGCGGGCGGCGAGGTTGACCGCAGGTCCGAGGTAGTCCGTCCCTCTACGTTCTGCCTCACCCGTGTTGAGGCCGAAGCGAACGGCGACGCGGAGCTCGTCCGGCCACGGTTCGGCCGACAGCGCGCGCGTCGCTTGCACCGCCGCGGCGAGCGCGTCCGGGGCGGCGTTGAACACAGACACCGTGGAATCGCCCTCGCCCATCGACTTGAGGAACCGGCCGCCGTTGGCCTCGACGCAATCCGCGATCAGCTCGTCGTGTCGCACGAGCGCTGCGGCCATTTCCGCCGGCCGGACGCTCCACATCGCATCAGAATCCTCGATGTCCGAGAGGCAGAACGTGACGACCCCGGCCGGAAGCGCCTCGGCCCAGCCGGCCCGGAGTCGTTCGATCAACTCGCCGGGCGTGGCCGGCCGGCGTTGCGGCGCCGTCGCCATGCCCATCCGGATCGCTGCCTCGAGCTGGTCGGCCAGCTCCGGTTGGATGCCCTCCCACGCGGGCAGCACCCCGGCCGGCGCCGACCCAGTCAGCAGGGCAAAAGCCGTGGCTGCGAGGGCATAGACATCGCTCGCTCGCGACGGCGCGCCATCGGATGCGAGCTCCGGCGCTCGAAAGCCGGGGGTGCCGATGCGGCGGCGACGCGCGTTCGGCGCAGACGACATCCCGAAGTCGACGAGCTTGACCCGTCCACCATTGGTGAGGATCAGGTTCGCTGGCTTGACGTCACCGTGGATGACAGGTGGCAGCTGCAAGTGAAGGTGCGTGAGCGCCTCGGCCGCCTGCGACAGATACGCGAGCACGCTCGACGGCGCAAGTCCCGGCCGGCCCCGGTCGCGCACGAGCGTGGCGAGATCGGTGCCGTCGACCCAGTCCATCGCCACCACGTAGTTCTCCCCGTCGAAGAAGTCCTCCCTGACCAGCGGCAGCGCGGGGTGCGGCGCGAGCGCGAGCAGCATTCGTGCCTCGTTGAGCAGCTGGTCGCGCGGCTGATCCGCTCCGACCGGACGAATCTTCAAGGCCACGAACCGTCCGTGCTGCCGGTCGAGGGCCTTGAATACGCGCCCTTCGCCGCCGGCCCCCAGCGGCTCGAGGATCTCGTAGCGCTCGTTTATCAACGTCGGCACGGCAAATCCTTCTCGTACAAAAGCCCGCGGCGAGCGACACGTTCTCCTACGCTTCGTCCCATGGCGCCGCAGGTCGAGGTGATGTTCGGGGTCCAGAGCTGGCGATTTCCGCTCCTGGCCGACAGGACGACCGTCGGCAAGGCGCCGGAAAACGACGTATCCCTCGCAGACGACCCAATGGCCAGCCATCTGCACGCGATGCTGGAGCGCTTCCCCGCCGGCTGGTGCGTGACCGATCTCGGCTCTTCCAACGGCACCTGGGTCAACGGTGAACGGATCTGGGCCTCCCGAAGACTTCGCCACGGGGACGAGATCCGCGTCGGCCAGACCCGCTTGATCTTCCGCGACCCGTTGGGCGAAGTCGGCGGCCAGACAGAGGCCGAGGACGCTCCACCATCCTTGACCGCGCGCGAGCGGGACGTGCTGGTGGCGCTCTGCCGCCCTCTGCTCGATCGAGACATGTTCACCGAGCCGGCATCCACGCGAGCGATCGCCGGCGAGCTCGTGATCACACAGGCCGCCGTGAAGCAGCATCTCGCCAATCTGTATGACAAGTTCGGCGTCGCCGCGAGTGACTCCAACCGCCGCTCCCGCCTCGCCAACGAAGCGCTCAAGCGCGGTGCGGTGTCGCTGTCGCAACTGCGAGAGCCTGAACGGCAGTAGGGCTCCGGCAGTCCGTCTCGTCTAGCACTCCGGATCACGCCAACCATCATCCGCCCCGCTCGGTGAGCCCGCCATAGCGCGGTGGCACGAACGTGCGCGCCCGGCGGCAAGGCGATTCTCACCTCGCGGTAAGGAATCTGGCACACACCTGTCGCGGGGGCAAGGTTTGCCTTGCCGGCTCGCCATCGCATTGACACCTGCCCGCCCATGGCGCAGGACCTGACGCGGGCCCAGGATGGTGGCACGACCAGAACGATCGGATCGAAAGCAATCCGGTCATGACAAGGAGGAGTCACATGACTCGCCAATCCGCCAGACGCCGCGTCACCACGATTGCGCTCGTGGCACTGGCTATCGGAATCACCGCCCCGGCAGCCGGGGCCAGGCCGTTCGAGCTGAACGGTTCAGGGCAGGTCCCCGTTGCACCGCCGGTCCAGGCTGCACCGGCGGCTGCCCAGAGTGTCGAGCCGACCAGCAACAACGCCACCGGCGGTGACATCTCCAACGTCGGGTACGTGGCCATCGGCTCGGGCGCCGCGACGATCGCATTGCTGGGCGCCGGCGGAACGCTTGCGGCCACTCGCCGTCGTCAGCGGCGTCGTAGCGCGGTGCAGTCGACGACGATCACCGCGTGACGGCGTCGGCGTGGGCATTTTGCAACCGGGCTGCACGGTCCGTCGCCTGGCACGTGGGGCGGCGGGCCGTGTGCCCGACTACAACGAAAGCAGGCACCCGATGTTCAAGAGACTCGCACTTGTGACCGTTGCGACCATCGCGCTCGTCGTCCCAGCAGCGGCGGGCGCCGATGTCGTCACGGACTGGAACCGGATCATGGTCGGCTCACTCGAGACGGCCGGCCCGGCGCCTCCGCTGGCGTCTCGCGACGCTGCGATCGTGCAGGCATCCGTATTCGATGCGGTGAACGGCATCGCA
>DASYFZ010000472.1:0-1631 GCA_036000295.1 Solirubrobacteraceae bacterium | reverse complement strand
CTGTCGCAGCGAGGTCAAGCGGCTCTCACGGCGCGCGCGGTACCGGCGGGGCGAGCTTCAGGACCTCCGCGTGCGCCATGCGGGCCAGCGCCGGGCTCGGCGATTGTGCGGCGAACCCGAACACGATCCAGGCGTCGGCGTTGCGAGGCTCGTCGCGGACCACGCGCTTCATCAGGACGAGCGCCTTCGCGCTCTGCCCGGCGCGCACCTCGGCCTGAGCGCGCAGCAGGTCGATGTTGCGGTCGGGGTTGAGCGTCCCGGCGGTGTCGAGCCAGTGCTCGATCTGTGCGGTCTGGGCGGGCGTCGGCGTGCCACCGCCATTGATCAGCGCGGTCGCCCGGCTCTGGTTGTTGGACTGGATCACGCCGATTACGAACCACGCGCACGCGACAACGGCGAGGGCCGCGATGGCGAATCGAGCGGCACGCATCGCGGGATTATCCCCTGACCTCGGCGACCGGACGCTCCCGCTCGCGCGCCGGAGCGACCGCGTCCGCCTGTGCCCTGCCCTCGCCCAGCGCGATCAGCAGGCCTGCGAGCACGATCGCGATCAGGGTCACCGCGGGCATCTCCCAGTCCCAGTCAAGCGGTGCGTGGGCCGCGTAGACCACGAACCCCGCGAGCGGCCCGGCGGCGAGCGCGGGCGCAGCCCGCAGGGCATCGGCCGCGGCGATGCCGACGCCCGCGAGGAACACGGCCAGCAGCGCGAGCCCGACCAAGCCGAGCTCGGCAGCGGTCTGCAACGGCAGCGAATGGGCGTCCTGAGCGCCTTCGTCAAACGGTCGGTATCGCAGCCAGTACACAGACCAGCCGCCCGCTCCGACCCCGCGGAGCGGCTGCGCTCGGAACGCCCTGACCGCGACGCGCCAGTACGCGTAACGGTTGCTCTGAAGCGTCTCCAGTCGCGCCGCGCCGGCGCCGAGGGTCTGGGCGGCCTTCTCGTGGGCGCCCGCGACGATCGCGACCGCGAGGCCGGCGCAGATCAGCACCAGCGCGATCCACGGAGCCCGGCGTGGGAGCCTGACGTCTCCTGTTGGATCGCGCGCGGTCACGCGCCATTGGACGAAGCCGGCGACGGCGATGAGCGCCACGAGCAACACGAGCACGATCGCGCCCTGGCGCTCGCGCGTCGACAGCGAGCCCGACAGGCCCGTGACCCCGTTGAACGGGGCGGCGACAACCGCTGCCAGCACCGCCGCGACGAGCGAGACGACCATCGATTTGAGCTGCGCGCGCTGGGGCGCCGCCACGAGCAGCGTGACCAGCCCGGCCAGGCATGCGAACAGCGCACCGCGCGAGAACGACAGGTAGAGACCCATGCCGAGCGGAGCGCAGGCGCACGCCGCCGCGATTCGCAGCGCTCTGTGGCGAGAGCTGTCACCCGCGACCCTCACGGCCAGGACCAGTCCCAGCGCGGCGACCTCGCCCATCGCGTTCCAGTAGGTCAGCGGCTGCTCGAGGCGGCCCTGGGCGCTGACCGAGCGAGAGAAGCTGAGCAGGCCTGGGAGCATCCGCTCCGACAGTCCGTAGCCGATCACGACGAGCGCTCCGAGCGCCAGCACCGGCTCCACGGCGCGCTGAATCGCCCGCTGGCGCAGCAGCGCGGCGGCGGCGAGCAGCGCGCCCGCATA
>DASYFZ010000467.1:0-12235 GCA_036000295.1 Solirubrobacteraceae bacterium | reverse complement strand
TCGGCGTCCTGCTGGTGATCAACGTCGCGGTGGGCGTGGTCACCGGACTCGTCCAGGAGTTCGAGTTCGGGATGAACTGGTCGGCCTATTCGCGGTTCGTCGGGGACGTGTTCGGCGCGCCGCTGGCGATGGAGGGACTGGGCGCGTTCTTCCTGGAGTCGACGTTCCTGGGCCTGTGGATCTTCGGCTGGGACCGCCTGCCAAAGCGGACCCACCTCGCCTGCATCTGGCTCGTCGCCGTCGGCTCGATGCTGAGCGCGGCCTTCATCCTTGCCGCCAACTCGTGGATGCAGCATCCGGTCGGCTACGCGATCAACCAGTCCACCCACCAGCCCGAGCTCAACAACGTGCTTGCGCTGTTCACGAACCCCACGTTCCTGTGGGGCTATGTGCACGTGATTTTGGCGTCCCTGGTCACCGGCTGCGCGGTGATGCTCGCCGTCTCGGCGTGGTACCTGCGCCGCAAGATCGAGATCGAGGCGTTCAAGCGTTCGGCACAGCTCGCGCTGATCGTGCTGATCCCGTCGCTCGGGCTGGCGCTGTTCGTCGGCAGCGAGCTCGGCGTGGTGGAGGACAAGTACCAGCCAATCAAGATCGCCGCCGCCGAGGCGCAATGGAACACCTGCCAGCCGTGCTCGTTCTCGGTGTTCCAGATCGGCGGGGGCAAGCACGACATGACGCCGACCAAGGTGATCGCGATCCCCGACCTGTTGTCGTTCCTCGCGACTAACTCGTTCAAGGGCAAGGTGGTCGGCCTCAACCAGCTCCAGCAGCAGTACACCAAGCAGTATGGGCCGGGCGACTACATACCGAACGTGTTCATCCAGTACTGGTCGATGCGGATCATGGCGTACCTGGCTGCGGCCCTGTTCGCGTTCGCGCTTTGGGGCGCGTGGCTGCTGCGCCGTAGAAAGCTCGAGCTGTCGCGCTGGTTCCTCGTGCTGGCCGGGTGGGCGGTGGTCGTGCCGTTCCTGATGAACACGGCGGGCTGGATGCTGACCGAGAACGGTCGTCAGCCGTGGATCGTGCAGGGACTGATGAAGACCACGGAGGGGGTGTCGCCGTCGGTCAGCACGACCGAGATCTGGATCAGCTTGATCACGTTCATCCTGATCTACGTCGTGCTCGGCGTGGCCGATCTGGTCCTGATGATGCGCTACGCCCGCCGAGGGCTGCCTGACGAGCAAGCGGGGACCTCGGCAAAGGACGAGGGCGAGCTCCCGGGCGGAGCGATGCCGGAGATGGCCTACTGATGCTTGCACTTCACACACTCTGGTTCGTCGTGATCGTGTTCTTCTGGACGGGGTTCTTCGTCCTGGAGGGATTCGACTTCGGGGTGGGCGTGCTGCACGTCGTCGTCGGGCGCAACAGCGAGGAGCGGGCGGAGGCGCTCGAGTCGATCGGGCCGTTCTGGGACGGCAACGAGGTCTGGCTGATCGTCGCGGGAGCCGCCACGTTCGCGGCGTTCCCGGGCTGGTACGCAACGATGTTCTCGAGCCTGTACCTGGCGCTGCTGCTCGTCCTCGCGGCGCTGATGGCTCGTGGCGTCGCGCTGGAGTTCCGCAGCAAGCTCGACGACCCGCGCTGGCGCCGCGCGTGGACGTGGGCGACGGTCGGCGGCTCAGCGCTCGTGCCGCTGCTGGTCGGCGTCGGGCTCGGCGATCTGCTCGCCGGCCTGCCGATCAACTCGAGCCACGAGTTCACCGGCGACTTCTTCGATCTGCTGACGCCCTACGGCCTCTGGACGGGGCTCACGCTGCTGCTGCTCTCGCTGCTGCACGGCGCGACCTTCCTGATGCTTAAGACGACTGGCGAGCTACGGGAGCGATCCGCGACGGCAGCCCGACGCCTCGTGTGGCCTGCGGCCGTTGCAATGCTCGCGTTCGTGATCTGGACCCGCGCGATCGCAGGCCCGCATTTCCCGAGCCCGCTGATCGCGGTGGCGGCGATCGCCGTCCTCGCCGCTCCCTACCTGATCAGCACCCAACAAGCGGGCTGGGCGTTCGCCACGTCGGCCGCCGGGATGGCCACAGCCGTGGTGTCGATCTTCGTGGCCCTGTACCCGAACGTGATGGTGTCGAGCACCAACGCGGCCTACAACCTGACTGTCTCCAACTCTTCCTCTGCCAAGTACGCGCTCACCGTGATGACGGTGGTCGCGGTGCTGTTCATGCCGTTGGTCCTGCTCTACCAGGGCTGGTCGTATCACGTGTTCCGGGCACGGATCGGTCGCGGCACGGCCCCCGCCGATCCGCCGCCGCCGGCGACGGCGGCTACGACTGAGCCGGCTGGCTGACGACGACGTCCTCGTCCCAGTCGATCTCTGCGGCGTCGCCGCGGTCGAGCACGTGCGGGCCGCCCGTCTTGGAGAAGCCGTCCCAGGCCCAGTCGACGAACGCCTCGATCTTGGCCTTGGTGCCGGTCATCAGGCTGGCGTGCACGCCCAGCCACGCCATGTGCGCAAGCTGGCCGTGGATCTCGTGGTGGCGCTTGCCGACCTCGGCGATCGCCGCGCCGCGTCCGATCATCGCCATGATCCCCTTGTCGTGGTAGACGAACGGCTTGCGGGGCTTGCCCTCGAAGTCGGCGAGGATGTTGTCGGCCGCCCAGTGGCCGGACTGCAGCGCAACCGATCCAAGCTGTGGCAGTGCACCGGCTCCGGCCTCGGGGATGTTGGCGATGTCCCCGATCACGTACACGCCCTCATGGCCGGCGAGCGTCAGGTCTCCGGAGACGTCCACCCGTCCTCCGCGCCCCTGAGCGAGGCCCCCGTCGGCGGCGACGGCCGCGGCCTTGATACCGCCGCCCCAGATCACGCACCGGGTGGCGATCGTGCGGCCGTCCGACAGCAGCGCGTGCCCGGTGCCGACCTCCTTGACGCCCGTGCCGAGGTGAATCTTGACGCCTTTCTCCTCGAGCACCTTGGCGACATAGCCATGAGCCTGATCCGAGAACGGCTTGAGCAACGCGTCGCCGTAGTCGAGGAGGTGGATCTGCGCGGCGCTGGCGTCGAGGTCCTCGTAGGTCGCGGGGAGCGTCACCGAGACCATGTCGGCGATCGCTCCCGCGACTTCGACGCCGGTCGGCCCGCCGCCGACGATCACGAAGTTCAGCGCTCCGCGCTCGATCAGCTTCGGATCGCGGTCGGCCTGTTCGAAGATGCCGAGGATCCGCGATCGCAGCCGCGTGGCGTCGTCGAGCGAATACAGGGGAAACGCGCTCTCCGCAGCTCCCGGCGTGCCGAAGAAGTTCGGCTGCGAGCCGGCGGCGAGCACGAGCACGTCGCCATCCCAGCGGCCACCGTCGGTCGACGTGACCGTCCTCGTCGCCGGATCGACCGCGGAGATCTCCGCGAGCTTGACGTCGACGTTCTTCTGGTCGGCGAACACCGATCGCAGGGAATGCGCGATGTCTGAGGGCGCAAGCTGCGAGGTGGCCACCTGGTAGAGCAGCGGCTGGAACTGGTGATAGTTGTTGCGGTCGATCAGCGTGACACGGACGTCGTCTTGGTCGGCGAGCCGCTGCGCGCAGCCGAGGCCGGCGAAGCCACCGCCGACGATCACCACGTGACGGTGCTCCCCCGCGCTCATGACAGCGCCGTCCCTTCAGCCGCGATCGACGCGGGCGCCGACATTCGCTCGAGCAGATGATCGCCGACGCGGAGCGCGTTGGCCATCGCTGTCAGCGCCGGATTGACGGCGCCGATGCTCGGGAAGAAGCTGGTGTCGACGACGTACAGGTTGTCGAGCTCGTGGGCCTTGCAGTTGACGTCGAGCACCGAGCTCGCCGGGTCTGATCCGAATCGGCAGGTGCCCGCCTGGTGGGCGCAGCCGGCGATCGGGATCTCGTTCTTCAAGTACGCGTTGTGGGGCAACAGGTGGTGGTGATGCATGTCGAGGTGCGACAGCATCGACTTCAGCTGCTCGTAGAGCCGCTTCTTGGGCGCCTCGTTGGTCGCCTTGTACGCGATCGTGATCGTGCCGTCACGGCCGACCGTGACCCGGTTCTCAGGCCTTGGCAAGTCCTCGGTGGAGAGCCAGAAGTCAACCGCGTGTCGCGCCACATCGCGCAGGGTCCAGCTCGGCGCCAGCGCCGTTTCGCCCGGCTTCTCGCCGCGGAACATCGGAGCCTGTGACTTTCCGACCATCTGGATGTTGCCCATCGGGAACTCGAAGTCCGGCCCGCTGAAGTAGAAGTCGTTGAGTCCGAGCGTCTTCTGAAAGACCGTCGGGTTCTCGTCGCGCGATAGGGCGAGCACGGCCTGGCTGTTATGGAACATGTAGTTGCGCCCTACCTGACCCGAGCGATTGGCCAGCCCGTCGGGGTGGCTGTCGTTCGCCGACATCAGCAGCAGCCGTGCCGAGTTGGCGGCGCCGCAGGACGCCACCACGATGTCGGCGGTGACGCTCTCGCTGGCGCCGTGATGGTCGACGATCACGCCGGTGACCTCGGTGCCGGAGCCGTTGGTGTTCAGCTGCGTGACCTCGGAGTCCGTCCACAGCGTGACGTTCGGGTGCTGCAGCGCGGGACGCACACCAAGCACCTCGGCGTCGGCCTTTGCGTGAACGACGCACGGGAACCCGTCGCAGCGGTCGCAGCGCATGCACGTGCTGAACGGCATGTTGCTCTCGTCGAGCATCACCCCACACGGCGCGTGGAACGGATGGTGGCCGAGTTTCGCCAGGTCGTCGGAGAGCTTCTGGATACGAGGCTCGTGCGACACCGCCGGGAACGGGTACGGAGCGCCGGCCGGCGGCTCGGTCGGGTCCTCGCCGCGGGCTCCGTGCACGTGGTAGTAGCGCTCGGCGAGCGTGTAGTACGGCTCCATCACGTCGTAGCCGATCGGCCAGGCCGGCGAGACGCCGTCGTGGTGTCGAAGCTCGCCGAAGTCCTCGGCCCGCAGCCGGTAGAGCGCCGCCCCGTACAGCTTCGTGGCACCGCCGACGAAGTAGTGCACCTGGGGCTGGAACACCTCGCCGTTCGCGTAGCGCCACATGTCGGACGTCACGTAGCGGCCGTTGACGAACACCTCCTCGGCCGAGACGTTCTGCGGCTCGCGCGGCAGCCAGCCCCCGCGCTCGATCAGCAGGATCTTCTTGCCTGAGGGCGCCAGGTGGCGCGCCAGCGTCCCGCCACCGGCGCCGGTGCCGATGATGATCACGTCGTAGTGGGCCATTGCGGACTCCTAGCGCTTGGTCGGGATCGACCGCCCCAGCGCCATCGAGCTCGGCGGCCCGAGACCCTCCAGCGCCAGCTGCTCGGCAAGGATGATTCGCGAGGACGCCTCGATCAGCGCCAGGTGGGAGAACGCCTGCGGGAAATTCCCCAGATGGCGGCCGGTGTCGGCATCGAACTCCTCCGCGTACAGCCCGAGCGGAGAGGCCACCCGCAGCAGGCGCTCCATCAGATCGTGGGCGCGCTGAGCCTCGCCGACGATCGACAGCGCGCTGACGAGCCAGAACGAGCAGATCAGGAACGTGCCCTCCTTGCCCGAGAGCCCGTCGTCGGTCTCGTCGGTGCGGTAGCGAAGGACGAACCCGTGCTCTGTCAGATCGTCGGCGATCGCGAGCACGCTCGCGTGCATCCGCTCGTCCTCGCCCGGGAGGAAGCCGAAGATCGGAGCCAACAGCGTCGAGGCGTCGAGCGCGTCGGTGCTGTAGTGCTGCCGCAGCACGCCGTCCTTGGTCACGCCATGCTCGAGGATGTCGGCCTGGATCTCGGCGGCCGTGGCACCCCATTTCTGCTCGAGGTCCGGGTTGCCGCGAATCGCCGCGAGCTTGGCGGCACGGTCCATCGCCACCCAGCACATCAGCTTCGACGAGACGTAGTGCTGGGGCTTTCCGCGCGCCTCCCAGATGCCCTGGTCGGGCTGGCGCCAGACCTTGGTGGCGCACTCGGCCTGGGCCTCGACGATCGGCCACAGCCGGCGCGGCAGGCGCTGGCTGTGCATCGTGTGCTTGAGGATCGAGTCGAGCACCGCGCCATAGACGTCGTTCTGGCGTTGATCGAACGCCCCGTTGCCGATCCGCACCGGGTAGGCGCCGGCGTAGCCGGTCAGCTCCTCGCGGAAGGTCTCGGTGAGGTCGCGCCGCCCGTCGATGCCGTACATGATCTGCAGCCCGCCGTCGCTGTTGGGTTCGATGTCGCCGACGAACTGCATGAACTCATCGGCCTCCCAGTCGAGCCCGAGCAGGTGCAGCGCCTGTAGCGTGAACGTGGAGTCGCGCATCCAGGTGTAGCGGTAGTCCCAGTTGCGCTCTCCTCCTGGCGTCTCGGGCAGCGACGTGGTCAACGCCGCCACCGTTGCCCCCGTCGGCATGTAGGTGAGGCCCTTGATCACGAGCGCCGAGCGCTGGATCGCCTCGCGCCAGCGATGGTCGGCAAACCGAGCCGCGCGCGCCAGCCAGCGACGCCAGAAGCGGACCGTGGCATCCAACCGCGCCGTGGCGTCGTCGACATCGACGGGCGTGATCAGCCCCTCCTCCCACGAAAGCGCGACATACGCGCGATCGCCCGGCGACAGGGTGTGCCGGGCGCGAACCCTGCTGCCCTCGATCCCGAGCTCGAGATCGGTCTGCAGGCGGATCGTCTGGCCGGCACCGGTCGCGTCGGCGACGTGCCGGTTGCCGCCCACCAGCGTCCATTCGGCCGGTGCGCGCCCGTAGTCGAACGCCGGCTCGCAGACCAGCTCGACCTCGACCTCGCCGTCCAGGCACTTGACCGTGCGCACGAGCAAGTGCTCCGCGTCCTCGTCCGTGGGCGGACGGGTGTGTGGTGTGATCACGTCGTCCCGCGTGGTTGGCCCCATGACCAGCGCGTCACGCACCTCCAACCATCCTCGTGGTGTCTTCCAGGTCGTGATCAGGACGTTGGTTCCCGCTTCGTAGTAGCGACCGGAGGGGACGTTGATGCCGAATGGCCCGAAGCGGAACATTCCCGCCTCGCGGTCCAGGAGCGTTCCGAACACGCTCGGCGAGTCAAACCGCGGGACACACAGCCAGTCGACCGAGCCATCGGGCGCCACCAGCGCGCCGGTGTGGCAATCCGACAGGAACGCGTAGTCGGCGATCGGGGGAAACGGCGACGGCGCGGCCGCACTCTGGAACTTGCGCACGGTCGCGGCGGCCTCGTCGCCGTGATTGGTGCGCAGGGGCTTCTTCTTATTGGCCGTGGCCATCGTGTTCGTCTCCTTCTCGGGTGCGCTCATGACGCAATCCAGGGACCGCGCCAGCGGCCGGTGCCCGCGAGCAGCCGGTCGGCCTCCTCCGGTCCCCAGCTGCCCGGCGCGTATGAGTGCACCGGCGGGGGATGTTCGATCAGCGGCCGCATGATCCGCCACGTTTCCTCGACGCTGTCCTGTCTGGTGAAGGGCGCGCTGTTGCCCTGCATCGCGGCGTGCAGGAGGACCTCGTAGGGGGTCGGGGCCTCGCCGCCCTCTTCGGCGAACTCCATGTCCATCGTGATCTCGCGCGGACCGCCTTCGTCGGCGCGGTGGGCGTCGAGGATCAGGCGGATGCCGGTCGCCGGATCGAGCTTGATCACGAGCTGGCTCTCGACGGGCGGCCGCCGCCCGGTCGTCGGAAGGAATCCCAGCCGGGGTGGACGGCGGAACACGAGCCGGACCTCCGTCTGGGTCGCCGGCAGGAGCTTGCCGGTGCGGATGAACCAGGGCACGCCGGCCCACCGCCAGTTGTCGATCTCGAGCCGCAGCGCCGCGTATGTCTCCGTCGTCGAGTCGGGCTTGACGCCGTCGATCTTCAGGTAGCCGTCGTACTGGCCGCGGACATAGTGCGCCGGATCGGCTTCCGGCATCGAGCGGAACACGGCGAACTTCGCGTCCTTCAACGTGCGTGGATCTGAGCCGGCCGGGGCTTCCATCGCCGCCGCCGCCAGCAGCTGCATCAGGTGGTTTACGACGACATCGCGCAGTGCCCCAACCGGGTCATAGAAGTGGCCGCGATCTTCGACGCCGAAGGCCTCGGCCATCGTGATCTGCACGCTGGCGATGTGATTGCGGTTCCAAATCGGCTCGAGATTCGAGTTGGCGAACCGGAGGTACAGGAACTCGTCGAGCCCCATCTTCCCGAGGAAGTGATCGATCCGGTAGAGCTGAGGCTCGGTGATGTACTGATGGATGTCGGCGGCGAGTGCGCGCGCGGATTCGAGATCGTGACCGAACGGCTTCTCGACCACTACGCGCGCGTTACGAGTGAGCCCGGCCTCCGACAGCCCCTTGATCACCGTCGCGAACAGAAACGGGGGGATCTCGAGGTAGAACACCGGGGTCCGCGCATCGGCGATTGCCTCGGCGACGCGGCTAAACGTCCCGGGATCAGTGAAATCGCCTTGAACGTACGAGAGGCGGTCCGCGAACCTCCCGAACACGTCCGGATCAACGCGTTCCCCGGTGTTCTCGATCGCTGTTCGAGCATGACTGTGCAGCTCGTCCAACGACCAGTCGTTGCCCGCTACTCCGATGATCGGGCAATTCAGAAGCCCCCGCGCCTCAAGTCTGTAAAGCGAATGGAAGGTCATCACCTTCGCCAGGTCGCCTGTGATCCCGAACACGACGAGCGCGTCTGCTGGCGCATCGAATTCGCCTGGGCCGACCGGCTCACCCGGTCGTTGCTCGGTGGCCACTGCCATGTCTGAAATCTCCTTGTCGCGGCCGGGCCTGACCCCAGCACGGTGATGCTCCCCCACGCAAGCTAAGTGCGCGCGACTGCGCGGACATCACCCCGTTGGTATGAATTGGTGGGACATGCCGAAGCCTCGGGTGGTTGTAACTGGAACGCTGCGCGACGCCGGCCTGGAGCCGCTGCGCGCGCGCTACGAGGTCGAGGTGCTCGGCGATGCGCCGGCGCGCGACCTGGTCCTCGAGCGGCTCCCGGGCGCCACGGCGATCGTTTCGCGCACCAGCGTGCCGATCGACGGCGACGTGCTCGACGCCGCCGGGGAGTCGCTTCAGGTCGTCGCCAACTTCGGCGTCGGCTACGACAACATCGACCTCGACGCCGCCCGCCGGCGTGGGGTGCGGGTGACCAACACCCCGGGCGTGCTCAGCGCGGCGACCGCGGAGCTCGCCGTGACGCTCATGCTCGCCGCCGCGCGCCGGGTCGCGGAGGGCGATGGCATCGTCCGCGCCGGCAAGTGGGACGCCCACGGTGCAGACACGTTCCTCGGTCGCAACCTGGTGGGCGCGACGGTCGGTCTGGTGGGCTTCGGTCGCATCGGTCAGACCGTGGCGCGCCTTCTGTCCGGGTTCGACGTGCGCATCGTCTACAGCGACGTGGCCGAGGTGGAGACCGATATCGCTGCTGAGCGGCTCGATCTCGGCGAGCTCCTGGCGGTGTCGGACTTCGTCAGCCTGCACGTCGCGTTCACCGAGGACTCCCGGCATCTGATCGACTCCGGAACCCTCGCGCTGATGAAGCCGGGGTCGATCCTCGTCAACACCAGCCGGGGCGCCGTGGTCGACACGCAGGCGCTGATCGCTGCGCTCCGGACGGGACGGCCGGCGGCGGCCGGGCTGGACGTGTTCGAGGGTGAGCCCGACGTGCCCGCGGAGCTGCGCGCGCTACCCAACACGGTGCTGCTGCCCCACGTCGGCTCGGCTACGGAGAGCACGCGCGACGCGATGGCGCGCCTGGTCGCCGATAACGTGATCGCGGTGCTCGACGGCGGCGAGCCGCTGACCCCGGTGGTCTGATGCGCTCGCCCGCCGCACTCGTGGATGCGAGGGCGAACGAAGCCGACGAAAAGCGCACACTCGCCGGACGACCCAGGGGAGCATGTGCGATCGACCCCGAATAGCGGTGACGATCGAACGAACCTCGTGCCGCCTTCCGGCAAAGGGCACGTTTTCCCTGTCAGCGGACCTCGCGATCACGGTTTGGGCCCGATCCACCAAGCACAGCGAGTGGCTCGGGTCTGTTTATGGCCCGCTCACAACGCCGGCGCGCTCACGATCGAGGTTGGATGCGAAACGTCGCTATATCCGACGTTTCGCATCCCACCCTCCGACGGTTCGCGTCCCACCCCCGTCTGAGCCCGGATCGGCTCCGCCCCGAGTTGTGTGCTGCACACAAACGCTAGAGCTCGGCTGACTCCCCCGGCAGCAGCACACGCACCTCGACCTCCGGCGCCAGCGACGCCGACAGCTCGGCGAACTCCCGCGCGGGGCGGTCTGAATCTCCGTCCCGCGCCCACGGCAGCGCGAACGTGCCCCAGTGGATCGGGATCGCCAGCTTCGGCTCGATCAGCGCGACCGCCTGCGCGGCCCGCTGCGGATCGAGATGCCCCTCGCCGACGCTCGGGCCCCAGCCCCACACCGGCACCAGCGCGACGTCGACCGCCCCCCGAAGCTCGCGCATCCCGTCGAACAGATCCGTGTCCCCCGCGAAGTACACCCCGAGTGATCCCCGCGCAACGAAGCCGACCGGCTCCGCGTGCATGCCGAACGGCCGCCGCCGGTCGTCGTGCAGTGCCGGCGTGGCGATCACGCGCACATCGCCGACCGACGCCTCGCCACCCGCCGCGAGCTCCCGGACATCCTCCACCCCGGCGCCCCGCAGCCAATCGCCGGCCCCGCTCGGCCCGATCACCGGCGCGCCCAGGCGTCGCAGCGAACCCAGATCGGCGTGGTCGGCGTGCAGATGCGACAGCAGCACGGAGTCAATCGGTCCCAGTCCCGTCGAATCCACCGGCGCACCGGACACGCGGACCAACGGGCCGATGCGCCGTCCGAGCACGGGGTCGGTGAGCAATCGCACGCCGTCGAGCTCGATCAGCACCGTGGCGTGTCCGAGCCACGTGATCCTCGCGGAATCCATCCTCATCGTCCGAACAGAATGACGATCCCCGCGCACGCCGCGGCGATAATCGCAACTGTGCAACCTCCGGCAATCAGGGCACATGTATTGCGGTCCCGGATGCCCGTCATCCTGCGTCCTCGAATCCTCGCGCAGCGCTGCTGCGCGTCGGCTCCTGCGTCCTTGGCTGCCGGCCCCCGGGCCTCGCGCTACACCCACCCTAATTACCGGAGGGCACACCGATGACCGAACGAGAGCTCGATACCACTTACGGCGAGGAGGTCGTCTGGAGTCCGGACGTACCGCACTTCAAGCCGCTCAACCTCGCGATCAACTGGATCGTGTCCGCCGCCGCGGTCGGCGTGGCAGCCGCGATCGTTCCGCACGTCACCGTCCACGGGGTGGGCGAGGCGTTCATCGCCGCAGCGGTGATCGCGATCCTGAACGCCATCCTGTCGCCCGTCATCGCCGCTTTGCGCCTGCCGTTCACGCTGGCGCTCAGCTTCGTGCTGGTGCTCGTGCTGGACGCCGTGGTGCTGTTGCTTGCGTCGAAGATCGACCCCAACTCGATCAAGGTCGACTCGTTCGGCTGGGCGCTGGCGGCCGCGCTCGTGATCGCCGCGACGACCATGATCTTGCAGGTGATCCTTGGTGTAAACGACGAGGACACGTACATGCTGCGGGTGATCAGGCGCATCGCCCGTCGGCAGGGAGGGCAGGTACACACATCCGATCCCGGGATCGTGTTCCTCGAGATCGACGGGCTGGCGCTGCCGGTGCTGGCACGGGCGATGCGCGACGGCGTGGTGCCGGAGATGCATCGGTGGCGCACCAGCGGCACGCATCTGCTGGCCCAGTGGGAGACCGATCTGAGCTCGCAGACGGGAGCCAGCCAGGCGGGGATCCTGCTGGGATCCAACGAGAACATCCCGGCGTTCCGCTGGATCGAGAAGGAGTCGGGCAAGGTGATGTCCTGCTCGTCGCCGGCGGACTGCGCCGAGATCGAGCGGCGGGTCGCGACCGGGGATGGCTTGCTGACCAACGATGGAGCCAGCCGCGGGAACCTGTTCTCCGGCGAGGCGGACGCGGTGATCCTCACGGTCAGCAAGATGGATGCCGAGAAGCGCGCAAATCCTGGCTACCGCGCGTTCTTCGCCAACGGCTTCAACGTCACCCGGGTGCTGGTGCTGTTCGGCTGGGAGGTGGCCCTCGAGCGGATTGCGGCGATACGACAGGCGCGCCGGAATGTCACGCCGCGCGGCGAGCGCACCCGCAAGTACGCGTTGCTGCGCGCCGCTCTGTGCGTCGGCGTGCGCGACCTGATCGTGTTCGGCGTGCTCACCGACATGATGCGCGGGCGCCCCGCCGTGTACGCGACGTTCTCGAGCTACGACGAGGTCGCACACCACTCGGGCCTCGAGCGG
>DASYFZ010000358.1:0-4232 GCA_036000295.1 Solirubrobacteraceae bacterium | reverse complement strand
GAAAGCTTGACCTGCCACCAGCCCATCAGCATGCCGATCAGGCCAAGGCGCGGGCGAACCTCCCAGGCGCCGCAACCCGGCTGTCCCAGGTCGCTGCATGACACACGCTCGAAGCGGTGCTTGCCGGGCTCGATCAGCATCTGCTCGAGCGCGAGGCGGCTGGCGGCTTGCTCGTCAGCGCGCTTGGAGATCCATGCGCGAGCGGCGCTGAGGCGCTCGACAAGCTCGTCGCGGACGTTCTCGAGCTCGCCCAGGTCCAGCAGACGTGCATGTCGGCGGGGCTGGCCGGCCGGCTGATCGAGGCCACCCATCGAGAAGGCGGTCACGAATGCGTCGGAGAGCTCACGCTCGAGTCGTTCGATCTGCGCCCGTAGGGCTCGCCTGGCCGCCCGCTCGCCACCGTCGACGACCGGAGAGGAAATCTCTGGGATGACCGGCATCCCGCCGGGGACCTGTTCAAGCAGCTCCATTAATTCCTCCTTAATCGGCAACGCCAGCTTAGCATCAGGCTTACCCGCCGGGCCAGTGCGCTACCCGCTTCCCAGGGCCTCGGCGCATACCCAAAGAGCCTCCTCCACGTGGATCGCGGGCACGCCCTCGACACCTACGGAGAACAGCGCGATGCGTCGCGTGCGCGACCCGGCGCCGTGACCGGGGGCCAGCTCCCCGAACAGCATCGCGTGAATGCACCGAGCGTCGGCAACAACGAGCCGCCCCGATGGCACGCCGTGGGCCTGCTCCCCGCTGCCGAGGACGTCGCCGTCGACCGTGGTGCGTATTCCCAGCCCGCCGGGATCGACAAGGTCGGCATCGAGCGCCCACACGGGCACACCGGTCTCGATCAGCGCGACCAGCAGCGCGTCCTCGAGCGTGCCGCGCGACCGGAAGCCGCCGTACAGCAGCCGCGAAACCGCGGCCTGCTCTGAGGGAATCCGGTCGACGTCGGGGTCGAGCCCGATCTGGCGAAAGAAGGTGCGGTAGGCGTGCGGGATCGGCCACGTGCGCATCGCCACCACGCTGGCGCCGCGATAGCGGTTGGACAGCGATTCGAGCCGTTTGACCAGCGCCGCTGGACTCGATCGCGGCCCTCGCGGCATCGTCAGCCAGTCCAGTCGCAGCCCCGGCAGCTCGGCGCTGAGCTCCTCGTCCACGAACCCGGGGGCCGCACGCAGGTCAAGCTCCTCGGTCATCGCACTAACGGGCCTCGCTCACCCGGCTCACGACTGATTCACGAGCGCCCGCACCCTCGCCGCCAGGGCGGCGGGACTCAGCCAGTGGTTTCCGATCAGCCGCTGAGACACCACGCCGCCGCGCTTGGCGAGCTCGATGAGCGGGCAGACGCTGAGGCCGTACAGAGCCCCCACGCGCCCGTCGGAGTCATAGGCGACCGGGATCGTCCAGTGGTGGGAGCGCACCTCGCCCGCGATCTTGGCCTGGCCCGAGCCGACAGCCAGCGCGGCGAACTGCACCTGCTGCGGCGAGAACTGCCGCGAGACCGCTTGCATCGTGTCGACCTGGCGCTGGCAGCTGCTCGAGCCCGTGACGTAGAAGGCGAGCACGAGCGGCCCGCGCTTGGCCAGCAGGCAGATGTTGAGCGCCCGTGGATCGTGGTGCGCGAGCGTGCACGGAGGGCTCAGGTTGGCGGCGCCGTTGAGCGTCGAGGCGGCTAGCGGGGCAGCGAAGAAATGCAGGGGCTGACCGGGCGGCACGCCGGTGCTGCCGACGCCGTGCGATACGAACTGCAACACCGAGAAGACGATCACGAGCGCCAGTCCGATGATCCCGATGATCGACCGGTAGCGCCTGGCATACGCCGACGCCTGGGTCGGCTGGGGCGGTGGCTCGGTGGGCTCGGTTGCGACCGGCGCGGCAGCGACCTGCGGATCCCCGCCGCGCCGCCGGACGTCCGCCTCGGCCGCAGCCCGATCTGGATCCAGACGGTGCTTCGGGACCTCGGGAGCGGGTTCCTCGGGCCCGCTCACGCGACACGGGCGCGCCGGCCCGGCCGCGGCACGGCCGCAATCGCCCGCCGCACCGATCCACGTGCCGCTTCGAGCAGGTCGTCGCGCTCCGACAGCGCCAGCACGGCCGGCAACAGCAGGAGCACGCCGACGAGCGAGACCGACAGGTCGATCAGCGTCACGAACCCGAAGTCGCGCAGCATCGTGATGTTGGAGAAGATCAGGACACCGAAGCCCGCGATCGCCGTGATCCCGGAGGCGAGCACCGCGCGTCCGGTCGAGCGATACGTGCGCGCGAGCGCGTCGGAGAGCTCATAGCCGGCCTGGCGCTCCTGCCTGAAGCGCTCAGACAGCAACACGCTGAACTCGGTCGAGATCGCGATCACGAGCGTTCCAAGGGTCGCGGACATGGGGTTGAGCGGGATCCCGATCAGGTACAGGATCAGCGCCGACCACCCGGTCGCCAGCGCGATCGGGATCAGCGGCACGACCACCCGGCGCGGACGCCTGAACACCGCCAGCAGTACCAACCCGACGGCGACCAGCCCCGCCAGCAGCGTCAGCAACCGCCGGGCCGAGGACGACAGCGCGGCGTTGGCCTCGGCAGCGAGCACCGGGATCCCGGCGAGCTGGGCCGACACACCCGCCGGTGGATGTAGCTGCGAGCGCATGTAGTCGATCACTTTCTGCTGACGCGCGAGCGGCATCAACCGAATCCCGAAGGCAAGCGCCGCTTCGCGATGGTCCGGAGTGATCACTGCCTGGGAGAAGTAGCCGGGCACCGCCTTGAGCAGAGTGTTGATGTCAGACGTGCTCGGCGGCGCCTGGGTCGTGCCCTGGCTTCCCGTCGAGAACAGGTCGGGCAACGACAGCGCCGGGCAGAGCGTCGCCTTCCCGCAGCCCTTTGCCTCCAGGTAGCCGAAGTGGGTGAGCAGGGCGTTCTCGTAGCGGATCATCCAGCCGATCACCGTCGGCGTGGCGACGTTAGGAGCGTGGACCGTCACGTCGATCTCGCCAGATACGCCGGTCACGTTCTCGAGCGTGTGCAGGTCCCGCAGCGCGGGCATGTTCGACGGGACGAGCTTGGTCACGTCGGTCTGGACCGACGTTTGCGTGTCAGCGAACCACCCGACGGCGGCGAGCACGATCCCCGCGGCGAGGATCCGCTGCGGGCGCCGGACCGCGGCCGCCAGGACCCGCCCGACGGCGAAGCGACGCGAGCTCGGCGCGCGATCAGCGCGCCTCGACGATCCCCGGCGACGGGGCCGCAGCGATGCCAGCTTCGCGCCGGCGCCGCGCAGGATCTCCGCCGCACCTCGCATCGACGCGCCGATGAAGCCGCCGTTTCTGTCGCTGACCACGAGCGCTGCCGAGCCGGCGGTAAGCGCCACCGCGAGCGCGATCGCGATCCCCACGACCAGCAGGACCCCGAAGCCCCGCACCATCGGCACCGGCGAAAGCAGCAGCACGAGGAACCCTGTGGCGGTTGCCAGCGCCGCCGTGGCGATCGTCGGCGCACCCTCGCCGGCCGCGCGAGCGACCGCGTCGATGACCGCCGACCGTGTCGCCGAGCCCTCGCTGCGGTACTCCTGAACGCGTGACTGGAATTGGATCGCGTAGTCGACCGCCAGCCCGATCAGGATCGGCAGTACCGCGATCGAGGCCATCGTCAGCGTCGCGCCCAGCAGCGAAGTGACGCCGAACGTGATCCCGACCGCGGCGAGCGCCACGGCGAGCGGCAGCAGACGCAGCCGGCTGCGGAACACGATCAGCAGCATCGCCGCCATGACGAGCACGGCCGCCACGAGCAGACCGCCGATCGAGCCCGTGATCTCGGATGCGAGGTCGTTCGTCACCACCGGCACGCCGCTGACCGTGTAGCTGCCGCCATAGGCCAGCTGGAACATCGGCATCTGGACGGCCTGCCGGATCGACTTGATCGCTTCGCGCTGCTGCTGGTCGCTCAGCCCGGCCTTCAGCCGGACCTGGATCAGCGCCGAGTTCGCGGTCGGAAACAGATACGAGAAGCGCGCCTTGGGCTGATTTACCCCCCGGGTCTGGTCGAACACGATCTGCGGAATGAACTGCTTATCGTCGATCGAGGGCGTGCCCGAGATCCCGGAGTTCAGGTACAGCTGCTCGAGGCTCTGGACCTCCTGCTGCTGCTTGAGCGTCCCCGCCGCGTTGGCGACCTTCTGCGCCTGCGCCTTGCTCATGTGCCGGCCGATCGCGAGCTGGTAGGCGTTGGACTCGGCTTGCGACACCGCCTGC
>DASYFZ010000260.1:0-3567 GCA_036000295.1 Solirubrobacteraceae bacterium | reverse complement strand
TGGCCGAGCAGTTCACCGAGCGCGGGATCAAGGTGCTCGTCGACACCAAGGTCGAGTCGGTGCAGCGTCCCGGCGTGCAGGACACAGGTCTGGGGTGGATCCATGGTGGCCCGGCGACGATCACGGCGGGCGGGTCTACGTTCGAAGTCGACGAGATCGTCGTCGCCGCGGGTCGAACGCCGGTGACCGACGACCTCGGGCTGGAGCGGATCGGCGTCGACGTCAGCAACTCAGACGGCTACCTGACCACCGACGACCACATGGCCGTGGTCGACGGCCCCAACTGGCTCTACGCAGTCGGCGACGTCAACGGGCGGGCGCTGCTAACGCACATGGGCAAGTACCAGGCGAGGATCGCGGGCGACGTGATCGCCGCGCGCGCCGAGGGGCGGTCAATCGACGGCTTGCGCCACCGCGATGTTGCCGACCACGAAATCGTCCCGGCGGTCGTCTTCTCGCAGCCGCAGGTGGCGTCGGTGGGAATCAGCGAGGCGACCGCTCGCGAGCGCGGCATCGACGTGCAGGCGCTCGAGTACGAGATCGGTTCGGTCGCGGGAGCCAGCGTGCTGCGCGACGGCTACTCCGGCAAGGCGAAGCTCGTCGTCGACCGTGCCAGCGACACGCTTGTCGGCGCGACGTTCCTCGGCCCGGACGTCGCCGAGCTGCTGCACGCCGCCACGATCGCGATCGTCGGCAAGGTCACGCTCGCGGCCCTCTGGCACGCGGTGCCGTCGTATCCGACGGTCAGCGAGGTCTGGCTGCGGCTGCTCGAGAGTCGCAACTGATCCGGCCGCCGGCGCCGCTTCAGCGCTTGCCCTCCCACAGCGCAATCTCGCCCGCCCAGGGCGCGGCGACGACGCTGCGCCAACCGGTCGGCCCCTCGCGCGGTTCGAGCAGGACCCGCGCGCCCAGCTGCCGGGCTCGGTTGGTGACCTCGCCGATCCCCTCGACGTTGACGTAGGGCAGCCACAGCGGGTGGGGCGTCGGGCACTGCACGATGCCGCCGCCTACGCCGTCGCCGAGATCAAGCGCCAGGTAGGAGCCACAGCGCGTCCGAATCGGCTCCGGGCTCCACCCCAGCAGCTGCTCATAGAACGACCGCGCGTGCCGCAGGTCACCGGTGTGCAGCTCCATATGGACGACTTCGCTGGTCCGCGGAACCTCCATCCGCTGCCTAGGACTCGCTTGCTCGGCCCAACTCATCGGCCGATGAGTTCTAAGCGTCCGACGGGTCTAATCTCCGATGGGCATGACAAGCATTCGCACGGGCGAACCGCCCGACCCGGCGCTCGTGTCCGCGGCGGGCGCCGGGGACGAAGATGCGTTCGCTCAGATCGTCGAGCCCTACCGGGGCCAGCTGCATGCGCACTGCTATCGCATGCTCGGCTCGGTCTACGACGCCGACGACGCGGTTCAGGAGACGTTGCTGCGCGCCTGGCGCGGACTGTCGCGGTTCGACGGACGCAGCGCGCTGCGGTCGTGGCTCTACACGATCGCGACAAACGTCTGCCTGACGCAGATCGCGCGCCGGCCCAAGCGGGTGCTGCCGATCGACTACGGCCCCCCGACCGATCCGCACGTGCAACCGGGCGAGCCGGTCGTCGAGTCGATCTGGCTGGAGCCGTATCCCGACGAGTCGCTCGGCATCGAGGATGGCTTCGCCGCGCCCGAGGCGAGCTACGAGCAGCGCGAGGCGGTGGAGCTCGCGTTCGTCGCGGCGCTTCAGCATCTGGCGGCCAACCAGCGCGCGGTCCTGATCCTGCGCGAGGTCCTCGGCTTCTCGGCGAAGGAGACCGCGCGGATGCTCGAGACGACGGTTGCGTCGGTCAACAGTGCGCTGCAGCGGGCGCGCGCGGCGGTGTCAGAGCGGGTTCCCGAACGCAGCCAGCAGGCCACGCTGCGGTCGCTTGGCGACGAGGAGGTTCGCGAGCTCGTCGATCGCTACGTCGACGCGTGGGAGCGATGTGACATCGAGGCGTTCGCGGCGATGCTCGCGCAGGACGCGACGTTCGCGATGCCGCCGATGTCCACGTGGTATCGGACGCGGGAGGGCATCAAGACCTGGGCGAGCATTTCGCCGCTCACGGGCGAGTGGCGGTGGAAGGCCGTCGTCACCCAGGCCAATGGCCAGCCGGCGCTGGCGTTCTACGCCTTCGACCAGGAGTCGGAGGCGTATCTGCCGTTCGCTCTCAATCTGCTGAGCTTCCACGGCCCGGAGATCAGCAACGTGACCGCGTTCATCATCCGCTCGACCGAGTCGCCGGATCCGGAGTCCTACGAGCGACACCCCGAGCAGCCGTTCGACGAGCGGCGTCTGGCCGCTGCGTTCCGGCGCTTCGGCCTGCCCGAGCGGCTTTGAGCATCACGCTCGTTCGGTTTTCGCAGCGACCCGAGCTGTGGGATCGCACTGAAGCGCTGTCGCGTGCAGTCTGGCCCGAGTACAACCTGCACGGGGCGGTGCTCAACAGCTACTGGAACCGGAATTTCGACGATTTCCCCGGGTTCCAGTTCGCGCTGTTCGACGACGAGCAGGGCGAGGTCCTGGCCGAGGGCCACACGCTGCCGTGCTCGTGGGACGGCACCACTGAGGGGCTCGGCGACGGGATCGACGCGATGACCGTCGCGGCGTTCGAGGCGGCCGCATCGGGACGCGAGCCGACCGCGCTGTGCGCGATGGCCGCTGAGGTCGACCCCCGCTTTCAGGGACGCGGCCTGGCCGATCGGGTGCTGGAGGCGATGTCGCAGGTGGCGCGCGAGGCGGGTCTTGGCTCGCTGATCGCACCGGTGCGACCTAGCTTCAAGGACCGCTACCCGATCACGCCGATCGAGCGCTACGTCAGATGGACCCGGGAGGACGGCGAGCCGTTCGATCCTTGGATTCGCATCCACACGCGCCGCGGCGGGCGGATCGTGAAGCCGATCCCGCAGTCGCTTCTGATCACGGGCACGGTCGGTGACTGGGAGCACTGGACAGGCATGAGGTTCCCGGAGTCAGGCGAGTACGTCTTCCCGGCCGGGCTCGCGCCGGTCGACATCGACCGCACGCAGGATGTCGGGACCTACTGGGAGCCGAACGTGTGGATCGTCCACACGATCGCCTGACGCTCAGCCAGCGGCCGTCGCGTTTGCCCAGTCGGCGCGCGGATCGGGCAGCGGTGTGAGGACCTGCTCGATCTGCTCGCGGCGCGACTCGAGGAACGGCGGCAGGATCACCTTGGTGCCGAGCTCCTGGACCGGCAGCCCGTCAACGAGGAAGCCGGGCTCCTCGGTCGCGAGCTCATACAGGACTCCGCCCGGCTCGCGGAAGTAGAGCGAGTGGAAGTAGTGACGGTCGACGTAGCCCGAGTTCGGCACACCGGCCTGCCGAACGAGCTCGATCCAGCTCGGCAGGTCGGCGTCGTCGGTGCCCCACGCAACGTGGTGCACGACGCCCGCGCTCTGGCGCCCGCGCTCGGCGGGCGCAGGGTCAAACGCGATCCAGCCGCCGCGCCGCTCCCCTCGCAGCTCGAACCGATCCTCGTCGCCGACGCGGCGAGCGCCCATCAGCTGCTCGAGCATCTGCGCCGA
>DASYFZ010000244.1:0-2114 GCA_036000295.1 Solirubrobacteraceae bacterium | reverse complement strand
CATCTGGTGCTGATCGAAGACGAGCCGGGGATCGTCGATTTCATGGTGCGCGGTCTCACCCTCGCCGGTTATGAGGTGGAGTCGGCGCCCGATGGCGAACGTGGGCTCGAGCTCGCGCTCGGCGAGGACGTCGACCTCGTGATTCTCGACCTCATGTTGCCGCGCATGAGCGGGAACGAAGTGCTCCACCGGCTGGCCGACCAGCGACCCGGGCTGCCGCTCATCGTGGTCACAGCGCGCGGCGAGCTCGAGGATCGGGTGGGCGGCCTCAAAGCGGGCGCGGTTGACTACCTGGTCAAACCGTTTGCGATGGACGAGCTCGAGGCGCGCATCGATGCCCAGCTGCGCGTCGCGCGCCAGACGCCGGAGACGACACTGCGCGGGGCGGGTCTCACTGTGGATCTCATCACCCGGCGTGTCACCCATGACAGCCACAACGTGCGTCTCAGCGCCACGGAGTTTGAGCTGCTCACGTACCTGCTGCACAACATCGGCCGAGTGCTGAGCCGCGAGCAGATCCTCCGTGCGGTGTGGGGGTATGACCACGATCCCGGGACCAACATCGTCGATGTCTACGTCGGCTATCTGCGCCGCAAGCTCTCCGGTCCCGAACGCCGTCCCGTGACCATCACGGCACTGAGACTCCGCGGCTACCGGCTCGAGGACACCGCGTGATCCGTCGCGCCAGCCTGCGCTGGCGCCTGGTGGCGTGGGTCGTGGCGGTGATGCTCGTGGGGTTTGCCATCGTGTTCGTCGTCGTCTACGAGCAGACGCGGAGCCAGCTGCGTGCGCGTATCGAAGACGACGCGCGTGCCGACCTCGCCCAGCTGAGCCAGACAGTGCGGGCGCTCCGGCCTGGCTCCTCGAGCCAGCTGCTGAGCGACCTGCACCGCTATCTGGGCGCTCAGCCCTACAACGGGCGGGCATCACTGATGTTCGCCGTGGTCCCCGGCGTCGGAACAGCGAGCAATCACCCGGAGCTCTTCGGCGCTGACGGTCCCGAGGGTGGCGAGACCGCCGCCCAGCAGGAGCGCGAGGACGCCCTCGGCCAAGATGTGCTCAAGGGCCCCATCGGTCTCCGGACGGCCGCGGTGCCCGACGTCGGCCAGGTCCGCCTTGACGAGCGTTTCGTCACCGCGGCCGGACAGCAGGTGCGCCTCGGCGCGGGTGAGGCGCTGGCCAGCGTGAGGAGCGCGCAACATGTCATCGCCCGCTCCTTCCTCATCGCCGGCGCGCTGGCCTTGGCGCTCGTCCTCCTCGCCTCCTATCTCGCGGGCGTATCGGTGTCGCGGCCCCTGAGGCGCATGGCCCGCGTCGCGGAGCGCGTCGACGGCGGCGATCTGCACCCGCGCATGAAGGCCGACCCCGCCAGCCACGAGATCTGGGTCCTGGCCAACGCCTTCAATCACATGCTCGATCGCCTGGCTGCCGCCTTCCGCCAGCAGCGCGAGTTCGTCGCCGACGCATCCCATGAGCTGCGCACCCCGCTGGCGGTGATCGCCGGCCAACTCGACGTCCTCGCCCGGTACAAGGATCCCTCGGCCGACGATGTTCAGCACGTGCAGCGGGTCGTCGCCGGCGAGGTCGGCCGCACCACCCGGCTCGTCGAGGACATGCTGCTGCTGGCGCGCTCCGAGCAGCGCGACCTCACCGATCGGCGCGAGATCGATCTGCCGCAGTTCATCGAGGAGCTGTGGACGACGTCTACCGTCGGGGTCGACCGCCGGCTGGAGCTCGGCCCCGTTCCCGATGGGCAGCTCGAGGCCGACCCTGATCGCCTCGCTCAGGCGTTGCGCAACCTGATCGACAACGCGATCGCGCACACCGGGCAGCCGGACGGATATGTCGGCCTCCGCGTCGAGGCCCTGCCCGGAGGCCGGGTGCGCTTCACCGTCACCGATGATGGCCCGGGGATCCCCGTGGAAGAGCGGGTCCGCATCTTCGAAAGGTTCCATCGCACAGACAGCGCTCGAGACCGCAAGACGGGCGGCGCCGGGCTCGGTCTTGCCATCGTGAAGGCGATCGCCGAAGCTCACGACGGTCGGGTCCGCGCCGTCGAGCCGGACGGCGCCGGGGCGCGCATCGAACTGGAGATAGATCGCTTCGTCGCTGCG
>DASYFZ010000231.1:0-1552 GCA_036000295.1 Solirubrobacteraceae bacterium | reverse complement strand
GATGCGCTCGCCGAGCAGTCCCGCATCGACCGCCTCGGCGATCGCGACCTCGAGGATGTCGGCCTGGTGGGCGTACTCGCCGCGGATGTAGATGAACGCGCGGTGGATGTCCACCGCGTAGCTGGCGATGATGATCCCCTCGATCAGCATGTGAGGGCTCTTCTGCATCAGCTCGCGGTCCTTGAACGTGCCGGGCTCTGACTCGTCGGCGTTGCAGACCAGGTACTTCTCCATGTCGCCGTGCGGAAGGAAGCCCGCCTTCTGGCCCATCCGGAAGCCGGCCCCGCCGCGGCCGCGGATCCCGGACTCGCTGATCTGAGCGAGCACCTCGTCGGGCTCCATCTTCAGCGCCTGCTCGAGCGCGTCGTAGCCGCCACGGCGGCGGTAGACCTCGAGCGTGTTCAGGCCGGGCTCGTCGATGCGGTCGAACAGAATCTTCAGTGCCACTAGTCCTCCGCCTCCGCTTGCTCGCGCGGGATCTCGATCGGTGCTGTCGGTCCGGGGCGGTCGACGGTGTCGCCCTCGGGCCCGAGTCCGGCGGTGTCGGCCCTGGGGACGTCGGCGGGCGGCGGCCTGAAGTCTTGCGCGCCTTCCGCCACGCCGGGGTCGACGCACTTGCGGTACCGCAGCTGCTTTGACTCGAGCACCGGCTTGCCGGCGCGCAGATCCTCGACGATCTGGGCCGCGTCGGCGGGCTCGAGCGGGCCGACGTACTCGCCGTTGACCGATGCCATCGGCGCGATGTCGCACGCGCCGAGGCACTCGAACGAGCGCACGTTGACGTCGACGTCCTCGAGCACCGCCTCGTGCATCGCCTCGAGGAACTCGTCGGCGCCGCGCAGCGAGCACGAGATGTTCGTGCACACGTACACGTCGTTGCGCGGCTTGGGGTGCGTCTCGAGCATGTCGTAGAACGTCGCCACCGACGTCAGGTACGCCGGGGTCAGCTGCATCACCGCGGCGACCTGCTCGATCGCCTCGGGCGAGCACCAGCCGTGGATCTCCTGGGCCGCGTGGAGTGCGGGGATCGCGGCCGAGCGGCGGTCCGGGTACTTGGCCATCGCCGCCTCGATGTCGGCCTTCAGCTCCGGCGGCACCTGCGTCAGGTTGGGATCGGGGATGACCGCCGGGGGCTTGGTCAGGTCGACGGCCTCGTCCCAGCCGGGGACGCGGGAGCCGTGGCCAAAGCGCGGGACCGAGCGGCGCGTGGCGCTCATCGGTCGATTCCTCCGAGGATCGGGTCGAGCATCGCGAGCGTCGCGATCAGGTCGGCGATGTAGCCGTCCCTGACCATTGGTTCGAGCGCCTGCAGGTTGACGAAGCTCGGATCACGCATGTGCACACGAGCGGGCTTGGACGACCCATCGGAGCGCACGAAGCACCCGAGCTCGCCGCGGGGGCTCTCGATCGGGTAGTACGCCTCGCCCGGCGGCACGCGGAAGCCCTCGGTGACGAGCTTGAAGTGGTGGATCAGCGCCTCCATGCTGGTGGCCAGCTCGTGGCGCGGGGGAAGCGCAACCTTGCGGTCGGTCGTGATGTACGGACCTTCCGG
>DASYFZ010000167.1:0-3203 GCA_036000295.1 Solirubrobacteraceae bacterium | reverse complement strand
CGGCCGAGCGACTGCTGGACCGCTGGCTGGCCTGGGCCAGGCGGTGCCGACTGGCGTCGTTCGTCAAACTCGCCCGCACGATCACCGAGCAGCAACAGGGGATCCTCGCCGCGATCCGTCACGGCCTCTCCAACGCCCGCATCGAGCAGATCAACACCCAGATCCGCCTGATCGCCCGACGCGCGTTCGGGTTCCACTCACCCCAGGGCGTTGATCGCGCTCGCGATGCTCAAGCTCGCTGATCTATGCCCACCACTACCGCGGTGACACGACCCACGGAAACGTCAGGAGATTCGCAAAAGGGAGGCCGTCGCCAGCGACGAGAGCGATCTACCGCACTGCTTCGCTGGTGCCGAATTCGGCCGAAAGCAGGTGTCTCACGCAGGGCGCAAGCTTCGCCGAGACTGCCCAGTTTTCGTGGATGCGGCAGTCGGTTGCGATGGGGGGGCAATCGATCTGCCCCCCAGGGTGGGAGCGAAAAGCGGTGGCTGACGACAAGATCATCCCTGCAGAGGCGGGCGTCCCGTGCCCTGCTGAGTGCTGGTCCGATCGCGATCGCCGCCCCTGACAGCGCCCAGGGCTCGGTCGGCTCCGCCGGCTCGGCCGGGGCGGTGGATATATCGCGCTCAGGATCGACTGGGTGGCGCTGTGTGACCGATGCGGTCGAGGAGCCACGGGAGCTTGCGCATGTCGTCGAACACAATCGTGTTCGGCCCGTCGAGGAGCTCGGCGGTCGAAAGGCCGCCAGCGAAGCCCAGCACACGCATGCCGGCGGCGCGCGCGGCTTCGACCCCGGCGCGGCTGTCTTCGACCACCACACATGCGGCCGGTTTTGCTCCCATCCGTTCGGCGGCGTGGAGGAAGAGGTCCGGGGCGGGCTTGCCGCTTGCGACGTCCTCCACACTGAAGATGCGCCCAGCGAACCGCTGGTAAAGCCCTGTCAACCCGAGCATGTAGCGCAGGTACTCGCGGGTGCCGCTCGACGCGATGCAGCTCGGCAGCATGATTCGGTCCAGGGCCTCCAGGATACCCTCGACGGGAGTGAGCTCAGCGGCGAAGGCCTGGTCGTAGAGCGGCTTGAATTGCTCTTCCCACCCGGGAGGCAGCTTACGGCCAAGATGAGCTTCGATTGCCGCCTCGGTGTCGCGGTCGGAGCGCCCGACGAACCGCTCGATGACCTCCTCCTCACTCAGAGGCCAGCCAAGCTCTCGTAGGACCTGCACGTCTACCTTGACCGCTAGGCGCTCGCTGTCTATGAGCACGCCATCGCAATCGAAGATCACCAGTTCGATGGATCGAGAACCGCCGCGGGTGGGCCGACGCAGCGAGCCGTCGCCCGCATTATCTGCGCGGGCGCCCACTAGCTGCGAAGAACGTCCGGCGAGCTGCTGGTGATGGAGGCCGCGTCGGTGGGGTTGGAGGCGGCTTCGTGCTTCGCGACTGCCACGTGGCAGGCAACTTGCGTCTCTCCGATCGGCGTCGGCCGCGGTGTGACCTCAGCGCACTTGTCGATCGCGTAGGGACACCGCCAGCGGAAGCGACAGCCCTCGCTCGGGTTGATCACCCGCGGTGGCTCCCCTGTGTCGGCGGAGACCGACTCATCCTTTTCTCGAGGGTCGGCTGCGGCCGAGAGGAGGAGCTGGGTATAGGGATGCTTGGGATCCGACAGCAATCTCTCCGTCGGCCCAGCCTCCACGAGATGACCGGCGTACATCACGACGATGCGGTCAGCGACATAGCGCGCGCTGGCGATGTCGTGTGTGATGTAGAGAATCGAAACGCCCCCCTGGTCGCGCAGCCCGGCCATCATGTTGAGGACGCCGACGCGTATCGATACATCCAACATCGACACCGGCTCATCGGCCAGAATCAGCTTCGGCTGTACCGCCAAGGCCTGGGCGAAGCCAATCCGCTGGCGCTCGCCCCCACTCATCTCGTAGGCGAATCTGTCGAGCATCTTGGCGCTCAGGCCCACGCTCTCGCATACACGCTCGGCCTCTTGGCGACGCTGGAGGCGGTTCAAATCCGGCCGGTGCAAGGCGAGATTCCGCATGATCCCGTGGGAGACCCGGAACACCGGGTGCAACGCGCTGAACGGGTCCTGGAGAACCATCGTCACCTCGCCCCGGTACCAGAGAAGGTCCTTCCGGGAGCGGAGGGTATGAACTGGCCGCCCGCGGTAGTAAACGTCGCCTCGGGTGGGCGGGTAGACCCGGGCGAGCAGGCGGGCCACGGTGCTCTTGCCGCTGCCGCTTTCCCCGACCAGGGCGACGATCTCGCGCTCCCGGATAGCGAGGTTGAAATCATCGACCGCATGCAGCACCTGCTTCTTGGCGAACATCCCACCGAGGCGGAAGTGCCGCGTCAGATCGACCGTTTTCAGGATCGGCTCGTCGGCGGCTGCGCCACCCTCTTTTGACGCCGGCGCCTCTGGCATCGTCTTAGATCGCCCCGTCAACCTGTTCGGCGTACAGGAGGCAGCGCACGTCAGCAGCGCCGACCCGATACAGCTCTGGTTGGTCGCTCAAGCACGCCGGCATGACGTCCGGGCAGCGCGGATTGAAGCGACAGCCGCTGGGTGGTCGAGCCAGGTCTGGTGGCGCGCCGGGAATCCCGAGCAGCTCTCGACGAGGGCCGCGGACGGACGGGAAAGCGTTCATCAAACCACGGGTGTACGGGTGCAGGGGCCGGTCGAAGATGGCGCCGGTCCCCGCCGTCTCGGCGATCTGGCCCGCGTACATCACCATCACCCGATCCGAATAGCGGCTCACCACTGACATATCGTGGGTTACGAACATAACGGCGAAGCCGAGGCTTCGCTGGAGATCTTTGATCTTGCTCATCAGCGATCGCTGAGCCACAACGTCGAGTGCCGACGTTGGCTCGTCCATGATCACGAGCTGAGGCGTGAAGAGCAGGGCCATGGCGATCATTGCCCGCTGGCGCATCCCGCCGCTCAGCTGGTAGGGGTAGCTCTTGAGGTGGGCAGCGTCGATTCCCACCAAATTCAAAACCTCGGCCGACCGCTCGCGGATCTCCTGTGTCGAGTGGCTGCCGTGCGCTTCAAGGGTGTCCTTGAACTGCGCGCCGATGTTCTTCATTGGGTTCAGTGCGTTCATCGCGCTCTGCATCACCACCGAGTAGTCACGCCAGCGCAGGTGGCGGAGCTCATCGGGGCTGAGCCTCACCATGTCACTTCCGCG
>DASYFZ010000136.1:0-25167 GCA_036000295.1 Solirubrobacteraceae bacterium | reverse complement strand
TCGCGCCGGCTAAGTGGTCGTTCAGGTACACATCGATTGCTTTGTCAGCCATTGTTGGTGCCTTCGTTGGGGTGTTGGTGTCTTGATTTCCGCGAGAGCTCCCAGGGGCTGCTGCGGGGTCGTGTCCCGGTCGCGGAAATGTCTGCGGCTCCGACTGTTGCTCCCAGCGGGCGGCCGGGTCGTGTCGTGCCGCGGGTCGCTCGCGCGCCCGTTATCCGGTAAGTCCGCGGGCGCGCAGCGAACGGCGGTCCATCATGTGGCGGTCTTTGTTAGGTGCGACGCCGGCTGCGGCTGAAGCCGAATCCACCTGTGATCAGTAGGACTAGAAGAATGATGATGAGGATTGTGAGCATGTCACCTCCCTGGCCTTTGGTCCGGGTTTGGACGCTGGTTGCTCGCTACTTGTTGTCACGCTCTTTGAGCGCGTCGGCGACCTTGTCGACCTTGTCCTTGACTGTCGCCTTGCCGCGGTCGACCTTGCCCTCGTTCTTAAGGTCGTGATCGTCGGTGAGGCTGCCGGCGGCCTCCTTGAGGCGGCCCTTGCCTTCGTCTACGTGCTTGTCAGCCATGCGAGTGCTCCTTGCTTGTTTTGAATCGAGGTTGTGCTCAGTGGGTTGCGTTGAACGGTCCGGGGCTCGGACTCGACACGTGGCGATGGTGGTCGCGGGCTCATCAAGTCGGCAGGTCAGCCCGCGCTCGTCCTTCTGTTGGTGCGAACGCTGCCGACGACGTCATGCTGGTTCCCGGCGTTCCCGGCGTTCCCGGAGGCGACGTACCTGCGCAATCTCCCGCCTGCGGCGTCGTGTCGACCGTGGGAATCGACATCGGCGGTCGTCGAGCCGTCGTCGGTGTAAGGAATCCCGTAGTGCTCAAAGAGCCGGGTCTCCTCTTCCTCTGACAGGTGGCGGTCATGCTGCACCGACGGCGCGTCTTTGACCTGCTGCATGGTCACTCGCGCGTGGATGCTGTCCCCGTCTGAGGAGGCGCCGGCCAGCGGCACGAACTGAGACTTGCCTCCCAGCAGGCCGCTTGAAACGGTGGCCCACTCCGGCTTCTGAGTCCGATCGTCGAGGTAGATTTCGTCGATCTTGCCGAGCGTCTTACCGTCGCTGTCGACGATCGTTCGGCTGTGCGATTCGTATGCCTCAGCCTCGGTCATTTCTTGGGTCGTCATCGCTGCTCTCTTTCGAAGGAGATCTGAGGTGCTTGCCGCCAGTTGCGGACAACCCACCTCTGTCTTGGATCAGTCTGGCACTCTTGCTGTTCTAGATCGTACCATAACCAGAACAATCGTCCCGCTTTGATGCCCCACCGGGCCCCATATACCAGAACATATGTACACGTTATTATGCTAGATTGAACATCTGTGTTCCGTGGTGATTCAGAGTCCGGTCCCGATGGCGCGCCGCGTTTGAGAAGTGACGGCTGGCGCAGCCGGGAAGCGATCCTTGACGCAGCACTCGTTGCGCTCTCGCGTAATCGCCGAACCACGATGCAGGAGATAGCGGAGGCGGCCGGAGTGGGCCGCACGACGATCTATCGCTATTTCCCGACGCGCAGAGACCTCGAGCAGGCCCTGTCCGAGCGTGCCCGGCAACCAGGCACGAGGGCGGTCAGCGGCGCTGACGCGGACCCGGCGCGCATCCCCGCTTATGGAAGCTCTGCGACGACGCCGTTCGGTGGGGCCGTGGATGGCGAGACGGCCCAGTTTGACCGCGTACGCCCGGCCGGGCAGCTCGGGCGCGAGGGACCCGTCTCCCTGGATGCGATCCAGGTGCTCGACTCGGTCCCGCCTCATCTGGTCGCCGAACAGTTGGTGGCCGAAGCCCAACGGATCGCCGGGATGCCGGTCGCGCTTTACCTAGTCGATATCGATGGACGTCGTCTGGTGCGCCTGGCCGGCTCGCGAGAGTTCCCAGTGCATCTCGATGATGTCGCCGCGCTCGGCGGCGAGATCCCCCCTGACGGCTTTGACGCGCTCGAAGCCAGGCTGGCGGAGCAGTTCCCCGGGTCGGCGCCGTATCCGATGATGGTCCGCGGGCGTGCGATAGGCGTCCTCGTCGCCGTCCGCCAACCGGGGGCGTCGCTGCGAGAACTCGCCCGCCAGGGCGCCGCGGCCATCGAGCTGACGAGTGCCTACACCGATGTCTTTGAGGGCGGCCGACGCACTCGACAGCCGTCCCCAGCCGCCGAGCTGCAACTCGGGTTGCTACCCCCACGGATCATGAACGTGACCGGTGCCCAGCTCGCGGGAAGCCTGGTCCCTGCCTATGAGAGCGGCGGTGACTGGTTTGACTTCGCCGATAACCACGACGGCGCGTGGCTCGCCATCGCGGACCCCGAGGGAAGCGGCCCCGTTGCAACCGCGCTCGGGGCGCTCGCGCTCTCGGCGCTACGAAGCGCTCGGCGCAGCGATGCGAGCCTCGAGGAGGCGGCGCGCTGCATGGACCGGATCGTGCGCGAAGTCGGCGGCCCGGAGTTCACCGTCAACGCGCTGATTGCCCGCTGGAACGCACCCACCTCCCGGCTTGCCTGGATCAGCTGCGGCGGACCGCCGCTCATCATCGCGTCGGACGACGGGACCACCCAGCAGCTCGAGAACCAAACCCAGGGCCCGCTGGGATCATCGGAGCCCGCACCAGAACGCCGGCGCCACGAGCGACGCCTGCACCCCGGGCAACGGCTGATTCTGTGCTCAGACGGCGCCTCGATCACACCAACGGCCCGACATGACGACTCGGGACTCACCGACATCAGCGCGGCGATCGTGGCTACCCGACACGCATCTGCGGCTGCGACCGTCCGCCAGATCCTCGACGTAATCGCCGGCGAATCACCCGACGGCCCCGCAGACGACGTCGCAGTGATCACGCTGCGAATCATCTGATCGAACGTGAACGCCACCCGGCAAGGCGTGCCGTCAGGACGAGTCGATGGGGTCCGCTAGGACGTAGATCGACGCGGCAAGGACACCCTCGTCAATAAAGACGTCGACCGCAACACGCCGGTACCCGGACCCGTCGGGATCAACGCGGGATACCCGACTTCTGCGCCCATCCTTCTCCGACAAGGGAGCCGTGCACGTAGCCGACGAGCCACCGTCCGGGCAAGTCGCTCAACTGGCCGTGGTTCTGACGGCCGGGCGCCAGGGTGCCGTACGTCGCGAGCCGGATCTCGGAGCCACCGCCTGCGTTGGCGCCAGTCGTCATCTGGAACACAGGCTCCCAAACGATTACCGCGATATCGCGCGGGCGGGTGGTGTAGAGTGCCCGCCGCAATAAGACCCAGCCGAATTCCCGGACGTCCCAGCGACCGGGGAACGGGGAACCCATTGGGGCCTGACCGAGGCCTCACGGGGCGAATCGCCGGACTTCCGGCGTAGCGCGAACTCTTTCAGCGCGAGCCCGACAGCTAACCCCGTAGGCGCCCGAAAGAGAAGGGGTTGTCGGTGCCCAGCACTGGAGTTCGACGAGTCATGCGTGCTGCGGCCGCGACTTGCGCCATTGGTTTAGCCGCTGTACTTCCCGCGTCCGCCTTGGCCGGCAGCGGCGGCGCCGCGATGTCGCCCACGGTGATCAACGGGCATGCCTATCCCGGCGACTCTCTCCACATGGGGGACCGGATCCTGCGGCCCGGGATGAACGGCCACGACGTGCGCGTACTCCAGGACTTCCTCTCACGCATCGGGATCGGGACCAAGATCGACGGCCATTTCGGCGCCACGACCAAGCAGCACGTGATCGCGTTCCAGCGGGCTCACGGCCTGCACGCGACCGGGATCGTCACCTGGGGTGTCTCACAGGCGCTGCGCGCCGCAGCGGCGCGCGTCCAGAGCACCACGCTGGTCCCGCTCCCGGCGGGCAGCCGCGCGACCCTCGTGGACGGGCTCGCGGTCGCACCGGCAAGCGCGCCGCCGGCAATAAAGGCGGCGATCGCCGCCGCCAACAAGATCGCCACGCGTCCGTACGTGTACGGCGGCGGACACGGCAGCTTCATCTCCTCCGGCTATGATTGCTCGGGGTCGGTCAGCTACGCGCTGCACGGCGGTGGCCTGCTTCGCGAGACCGAGGACTCGAGCGAGCTCGAGTCGTACGGCAGTGCCGGCCAAGGCCAGTGGATCACGATCTTGGCCAACGCCGGGCACGCCTACATGTACATTGCCGGCCTTCGCTTCGACACCGGCGCCCAGAGCTCGAATGGCGGCAGTCGTTGGACGACCGCTGAGCGCTCCGGCGCCGGCTTCGTCATGCGCCATCCCACCGGTTACTGAGCCGTCTGAGTATCCGACAGTCGCAAAGTTGGCCGCGGGGCCGAGTAGACGTCAGGTGGTCTTGACGAGGCCGCCGTCGATCACCCAGTTGGAGCCGGTGACATTCGCGGTCCGCGGCGAGGCAAGGAGGGTCACGATTGTCGCGACCTCCTCGGGCGTGGTGAACCGACCGGTCGGCATCGCGGCGGCCATCTGATCGCGGACCACAGCCGCACTGGACCCGGTCGCGCGACCGACGGTCTCCGCAACGCCTTGTGAACCAAGCCACAGGTCGGTTGCGACCGGGCCGGGCGAGACGCTGGTGACGCGGATCCCTTGCGGCCCGAGCTCCTGGGAGAGCGTCTTGGCGACGTTGACCAACGCTGCCTTGGCCGCGCCGTAGTCGATCACGCCGCCGTCGGGCTCGAAGAAGGCGTTGACTGAGGCGACGTTGACGATCGTTCCCGTTCGGCGTGGCGCCATGTGCTTGACCGCCGCCCGGGTCGCACGTAGCGCAGCGAAGAAATTGAGTTCCAGCGACGCGGCGAAGTCGGCATCGGTGAGGCTCAGGAATCCATCGGTCCGGATGTGGGCGGCGCCGACGTTGTTGACCAGGACGTCGATGCGGCCGAACTTGTCCACGGCGGCATCGACGAGTCGCGCCGGGCCGTCCGGCTCAGCGAGATCGACTGCCATCGGCGTGATCCCGTCCAGTCCCTGCAGCGAGTCGGTTGTCCGCGCACCCGCAACTACGGCGGCCCCCTCGTCGGCGAGCCCGCGGGCGATGGCGAGGCCGATGCCCTTGCTCGCGCCGGTGACGACTGCGACCTTGTCAGCGAGCTCCAGATCCATGGATCGGAACGTAGCAGCGGTTACGGTTTCGGTTCGGTGACCATCGTTACGTCGCTGAACCAGGCGTCCGGCCGAGATGTGGCGCGAGTTCTGACCGACGCCTTCCTGGACGATCCCGGCTGGCGAGATGTTGGCCCTGAGCGCTCGCGCCACCGGTGGTTGGTCATGTGGGGCTATCACCGCGGTCTGTATCGCAAGGCGTTGCGGTGGGGGCGACCGGGTTACGCGGCGACTCGCGACGGGCGACTCGTCGGGGTGGCCGTGACGTTCGATTGGGAGGCCTGGCCACCGCCAGAACCGACCTCGACACTTCTCGATGCTCCTTCGTTCGTGGCGGCAGGGCCGTGGGCAGCGGTGCGCGGCGCGCGTGCGGACGCGACGATGAAGCGGGCCCACTTCCACGAGCCGCACCTGTATCTGTGGCAGCTCGCCGTCGCTCCGCGAGCGCAGCGGTCGGGCGTCGGACGGGCGCTACTGGAGCGCGTGATCGCGGACGCCGACGAAGCGGCCACGCCGATCTACCTCGAGACCACCAAGCCGGACAACCTCCCGTACTACCGCAGCTTCGGGTTCGTCGAGACCGGCCTCGAGAAGCTTCCCCGCGGCGCGCCTCTGTGGCTCATGCTCCGACCTCACTCGTAGCGGCGGCGCGCCGTGGCCATACGATCGTCAACGTGGCGGCGAGCGACGTCATCGCGGAGACCGACCGGATCGTTCCGCGGCCTTGGCACATGGACGAGGCCGATCGTTTCTTCGACATGCATCGGCGCATGGAGGTGGCGCGGTGGATCGGCGGACGCGCGATGGCCGACCCGTCCGAAGCCGAGCCGCTCATCCAACGCATGCTGGATCGGCTCGCCGCCGATCCCCGCTTCGGCGCCTGGGCGGTTGTCGAGCGCGCGAGTGGGGTCCCCGCGGGAACGGTCCTGCTCAAGCCGCTACCCGACGGCGCCGGCGAGATCGAGATCGGATGGCACTTGCATCCCGACAGCTGGGGTCGCGGTCTGGCAACCGAGGCAGCGCACGCGCTGCTCGTGCGCGGATTTGCACTTGGGCTCCAGGAAATCTGGGCCGTGACGGACCCCCAGAACCAGCGATCGGCGCGCGTTTGCGAAAAGCTCGGGATGCGGTTGCTGGGCACCACGCACCGGTGGTACCACGAGCTGTCGCTGATGTTCTGGATCGGCGCGCGCGACAACCAGCAGCCCACAATCACCCCCGATGGTCCCGCACCTGCCTGACCGCGGCCGGATTCTGACCGCCTTACGCCTTGATTAACCATCGACGCCGGGTGCGCGCGAGCCGTTGCCCACGCCTCAGGCTGAGTGTTATGGTCGGCCTGTAAGGGGCGATTGGTAGGTTGGTGCCAGGCTCTTGGCCCCGGGGACGGTCCTGTCACAGACACGCCCGACGTCGCGGGGACCGAACATGCCGACACCAGACGACACAAGCGGCGACTCCACCTCCCCGAGTGACCCACGGACCGTCGCCGCGACGCATGACGGCGCACCGCCGCCGGGCCGTGAGCGGGGGACGACGGTCCCGTTCTCGGCGCTCGCCGCGTCGACGGTCGTCCACGTGAGCAAGCTGAGCGCGGAGGCGATCGCGCTCTGCGATCTCCGTGACGTTGAGTACGTGGTGATCGAGCCGGCCCAGTTCGGGTGGCGACTGCGTCCGGCCGAGATAGAGGATCAGCTCAAGCACGAACAGGAGGCCGGGCTGGGCCGCGTCACCTATTCGCTCGGGGAGTTCCTCGACGAGTTCACCAACGCCCCCAATAACCCGGCACCGACGTTCGACCGGCTCGCCCAGTTCAAGCGGGATTACGCGAAGCTCACGCCGCCGCAGCGCGAGCAATTCCGTGCCGCGGTCAAGAAGTTCGTGGCTCCGTTCAGCACGACGCCGCCCGGTGACGCCGGGGCGACGCTGGTGCGGGAGCTCACGGAGCATCCGGGCTACTACGAGCTGCGCTTCGCAACGGATACGCGTGCGATCTACACGTTCGGCCAAGCGATCAGACGAGGACAGCCGCATGTGGTCTGGTGTCGCATCGGCAGCGATGCTGCGCTCGACCAGCCTCCGGTCATCTGCAGTCCGACGGACTGATCGAACCCAGCGCTGACGCGGGCAGGCGATCGCCAAGCATTACCCTCCGCTCAAAGAGTAGAGCGGGCACGGACGCGTTCGGCAAACCAGCATCAACGGAGGCATGAGCGCATGGGCACGATCACGACGGCCGACGGGACGGAGATCTTCTTCAAGGACTGGGGCTCGGGCCAGCCGATCGTCTTCAGTCACGGCTGGCCGCTGTCAGCCGACGATTGGGACACGCAGATGCTGTTCTTTCTGCAGCACGGCTTCCGCGTCATCGCCCACGATCGGCGCGGGCACGGACGCTCCACGCAGACCGGTGACGGTCACGACATGGACCACTACGCCGACGACCTCGCGGCGGTGACGGCGCATCTCGACCTGCGCGACGCGATTCACGTCGGGCACTCCACGGGCGGCGGGGAGGTGGTCCATTACATCGCCCGGCACGGTCAGGATCGCGTCGCGAAAGCGGTGCTGATCAGCGCGGTTCCGCCGCTCATGGTGCAGACCGAATCCAACCCAGGCGGACTGCCCAAGAGCGTCTTCGACGATCTCCAGGCGCAGCTCGCCGCCAACCGGTCGGTGTTTTACCGGAGCCTCGCGGCAGGGCCCTTCTACGGCTTCAACCGGCCCGGCGCGGAGCCCTCCGAGGCGATCATCGAGAACTGGTGGCGCCAGGGCATGATGGGTGGAGCCAAGGCCCACTACGACGGAATCGTCGCCTTCTCCCAGACCGATTTCACCGAGGACCTCAAGCAGATCACGGTGCCGGCGTTGGTGATGCACGGCAACGACGACCAGATCGTTCCGTACGAGGACTCCGGACCACTGTCGGCGAAGCTTCTACCGAACGGCACGCTGAAGACCTACGACGGCTTCCCGCACGGCATGCCGACCACGCAGGCAGAAACGATCAACGCGGACCTGCTGGCGTTCGCGCAGTCCTGAGCTGAGCGGGCGCCCCCGGGGGCGCCCGCCACTGCTCGCCGGTCACCCGACGCGGCCGAGCTCGTACGTAAGGCGAGTAAGTCCGTCGCCGATCGTCGCGGTACTAGCGAGGCGCATGGGCTTCGGGTCGCCGGTCTCGCCGAACAGGCGCTCCCCGGCTCCGAGCAGAACCGGGAACACGACCAACCTGAGCTCGTCGACGAGGTCGTTGTCGATCAGCGTGCGCGCGAGCTGGTAGCTCGCGTAGACGACGATCTCGCCTTGCACATCGCGCTTGAGCTTTGTGACCTCGTCCACCACGTCGCCCCTCAGCACCCTCCCGTTGCCCCACCGCGGACGGTCGATCGTCGAGGAGACGACGTACTTGGGCAGGCTGTTGAGCCTCGCCGCCCACTCGTCTTCGCGCGACAGCCACCGCTCGGCGAACCACTGATCGCTGTTGCGCCCAAGCAGCAGGGCATCGGTGCCGAGGGCCTCCTCGAAGAAGACCCGGGCCCACGGTTCGAGGTCCTCACCGCCGAACTGGGCGAACCAGCCTCCCAGCCGGAAGCCCTCCTTGCCGTCGGGGTCCTGGACCACTCCGTCGAGCGACGCGTTTGTGCTGACCACGATCTTTCCCATCGCAGCTCTCCTTTCGTTGGGTTGCTCTCAGCTGCGTTGGTTGAGGCGTCTGCCGCGAGCGAAATTGGCCGACGACTTTCCGGACCGCTTGGCGTCATTACCTTCAATGCCGGCGAACGGAGGAGCGGATGGGAGGATGCGAGCGTGACCGAGCAGACCCTCACCCGTGCGCGAGCCGGCGACGAAGAGGCCTTCCGCGTCCTGACCGATCCCTACCGGCGTGAGCTTCAGCTTCACATCTACCGGATCGTCGGCTCGCCTCAGGATGCCGAGGACCTGCTTCAGGAGACGCTGCTCGCCGCGTGGCGTGGCCTCGATGCGTTCGAAGGCCGCGCGTCGCTGCGTGCGTGGCTGTACCGGATCGCGACCAACCGGTCGCTCGACGCTCTGCGCGCGAGCCGGCGTCGCCCGGAGGACTTGCAGCGCATGACCGAGATGCCCGAGCCGACTCGGTACGGCGAGGCGATCTGGCTCGAGCCATTCCCCGACGTCCTGATCGAGGGCGTCCCGGACCAGGCTCCGGGACCGGACGCTCGCTACGAAGCCAAGGAGGCGATCGCGCTTGCGTTCATCGTCGGTCTTCAGCATCTCCCGCCGCAGCAGCGAGCGGTACTGGTGCTGCGCGACGTGCTCGGGTTCCGGGCAGCGGAGGTTGCCGAGATGCTCGACGCCACCCAGTCTGCGGTCAACAGTCTGCTGCGTCGCGCGCGTGAGGGTTTGGAGGCGCGACTTCCCGCGCGCGGACGTGAGCGAGCGCCCCTTCCGAACTCAAAGCTCGAGCGGGACATTGTCGGTCGCTTTGCCGACGCGATCCAGACGGGTGACATCGACGCGGTCGTCGCGCTGCTTACCGACGACGCCTGGCTGACGATGCCGCCCGAGCCCTACGAGTATCAGGGCGGCGTAACGATCGGTGCGTTCCTACGCGACCGCACCATCCGGCGCGGCGCGCCGCTGCTCGTGCCCACGCGCGCCAACACGCAGCCCGCCTTCGGGTGTTATTTCCCGAGCCCCCAGACCGACATCGCGCGACCCTACGCGCTGCTCGTCCTGACCTTGGAGGGCGACCGCATATCCGCGATCACCTGGTTTGGCGGCAGCGGCTTCTTTCCGCACTTCGGGCTCCCGCGAATCCTGCGGTAGGGCGCGGCCGCCGACCCGATGAGTTTCGATCGTGCGAGAGGTCAAAGCTGGCATGACCACAACACGCACGCTCGAGACCGCTGAAGCCGACATCGTCTACGACGTCCACGGCCCGCTGCCCACCGCGGACGGACGCCCGCCGCTGCTGATGATCGGTCAGCCGATGACCGCCGACGGGTTCGCCGCGCTCGCGTCCCACCTTCCCGACCGAACGGTGGTCGCGTATGACCCGCGCGGCCTGGGCCGCAGCACGCGCAAGGACGGCCGTGTCGACAATTCGCCCACCGTCCAGGCGAAGGACGTGCACGCCCTGATCGATGCCCTTGGCGGTCCCGTCGAGATGTTCGCGAGCAGCGGGGGCGCGGTGACAGCGCTCGCGCTCGTGACGGCTTATCCCGACGACGTGGTCACCTTGGTCGCGCACGAGCCACCGCTGATCCCGGTGCTCGCGGACGCGGAGGCCGCGAAGCGTGCCCTGGCCGCGGTCCGCGACGCGTACGAGTCCAACGGACGATCGACGGGCATGGCGGCGTTCATCGCGATGACGTCGTGGCGCGGCGAGTTCACCGACGAGTACTTTGCTCAGCCCGCGCCGGATCCCGTCGCCTTCGGCATGCCGGCCGGCGACGACGGCTCGCGTGATGACCCGCTGCTGTCGGACCGCTCCTGGGCGATAACGAGCTACCGCCCGGACGTCGACGCGTTGGTCGCAGCGCCGACGCGTGTGGTGATCGCCGTTGGCGAAGAATCCGGCGACGTGTTCACCGGCCGGACGTCGGACGCGATCGCCGCGTCGCTCGGTCAGCCGGCCACCGTGTTCCCCAGCCACCACGGAGGCTTCCTCGGCCCCGAGTCCGGCTATCCCGGCAAGCCCGAGGCGTTCGCGCGAAGGCTCAGCGACGTCCTCGCCGGCGGAAGCTGATCGCTGGGCCGACGTCGCGGCAGTTGCGATCCGCAAGAGGCGGCATATGCTCGCCTGATGGGCCCAGCCGATTTCGCAACCAAGCCGCAGGGTCGCCGGCGACCTCGGCGTAAGGGACGCGCGACCAAGGACGCCGAACGCCGCGCGCTCGCCAAGGCAAACGCCAAACCCGACCGCCCGCCGAAGGCGGTCCTTCCGGGGTTTGCCGTGCTGCATGTCGATGGTGGAGCAAGAGGGGCGCCTGGACCGGCAGCGATCGGCTACCTACTCCAGGACGAGGCGGGACTGCAGCTCGCCGAGCACGCCGAGACGATCGGCACCACCAGCGCCGCAGAGGCGGAATACCGGGCGCTGCTCGCCGGGCTGATGCGCGCGCACGAACTGGGGCTCGATCGCGTGGCTGCCCGCTCGGACTCACGGCTTCTGATCGCCCACGTCAATGGCGAGCGTCATATCCGCAACGCCCGTCTACTCGAGCTCGAAGCCGACATCACCGACACGCGGATGCGAATCGGCACCGTCCTGTTCGAGTGGATACCGGCCGCGGCGAATGCGCAGGCACATCGACTCGTCGCGCAGGCGCTCGAATCGCCCTAGAACTAAATCCGCCTCTTACGACCATCGCTCTAGTATCCGCACGTGCTTGCTGATCGGCCGGCGGCGAAGATGTGGACCAACTGGGTCGGCAATCAGTCGTTCACTCCCGGCCGCGAGGCGGCGCCACGCGACGAGGATGACGTCGCTGCGCTCGTGCGCGAAGCGGCGCAGCATGGCTCGAGGGTCCGCGTCGCCGGTGCCGGTCACTCGTTCACGCCGGTCGTGAGCACCGATGGCCTCCTCCTTGATCTGTCCGCGCTGACGGGGGTGGTCTCCACCGATCGGGAGCGCAAGCGCACCCGTGCGCTTGCCGGGACGACGATCCGAGAGTTCTACGAACCGCTGTGGCGGGAGGGCCTGGCGCTGAGAAACCAGGGCGACATCGACACCCAGCAGATCGCCGGCGCCGTCGCGACCGCCACCCACGGCTCGGGGATTCGCAACACCTGCTTCTCGGGCGTCGTGCGAGGCGTTCGGCTTGTCACCGCCACAGGTGAGGTGCGCGAGATCGGGGAGAGCGAGCCCGAGCTCCTGCGCGCCGCCCAGGTGTCGCTCGGGATGCTCGGCGTGATGACGCAGCTCGAGCTCGAGGTGACCGATGCCTACCGCCTGACCGAGCAGGTCGACCTTTGGCCGTGGCAGGAGGTGGTAGACCGCTGGGACGAGCTCGTCCATAACCACCGCCACTTCGGGTTCTTCTGGCTGCCTGCCGAGGAGTCGGCGGCGCTCTACAACCTCGAATCGCACGGCGAGACGATGGCGGACCAGTGCTACGTGAAGATCTACGACGAGCCGGCGCCGGATCAGCCCGACAGCGACACGCCGGGGCGTCGGACCGACCGCTGCTATCGGATCTATCCGATGGTCTACGACCCGAACTTCCACGAGCTCGAATACTTCGTGCCGCTGGAGCGCGGACCCGAGGCCCTGTCGGCGATGCGAGAGCTGATGCTTGCGAGCCTGCCCGATTCGATCTATCCGCTCGAGGTGCGCACCGTCGGCCCCGACGACGCGTACCTGTCGCCGAACTACAAGACGGCCACGACGGTCATCTCCGTGTCTGGCAAGCCAGGGACCGACTACTGGGACTACCTGCGCTCGGTCGACCGGCTCCTGTCCGAGTTCTCGGCCCGGGTGCACTGGGGGAAGCTGCACTTCCTGACCCCCGAACGACTCCACGCCCTCTACCCCGAGGCGGATGCGTTCATCAAGGCCCGGCGCGAGCTCGACCCCGAGGGCAGGTTCCTCAACGACCATCTTGCCGAGCTGTTCGAATAATCCCGAGCGGGCCGGGAACCCTTTCCCGGCGATCCCGGGTCATACGTCAAATGCATGAGTTCCTCTCGCGGCCGCGGTTCTGGCGCGACCATCGTTGGGCACCCGACCACATGTCGGAGTATCTCGACGACGATCTCGGGAGTGGTGGGCGCGAGCGCATGGAGCGGCACGTCAGCCAATGCCATGACTGCCGAACAGTGCTGGGAGAACTGCGGCTGATGATCGAACGGCTCGGTCGGCTGCCCTCGCCAGCGGGTGGCGGCGCGGTGCGGATCACCGCCGCGGTGCGCGTGCGACTGCGCGAGCCGCCGCGCTCGTAGCTGAATCGTTCTGCGAGGTCGGCGGGTCAAACAAGCATGAACTCAAGTAACCAGAATCAGACCCCGCCCTGCGTCGAGAAGACCGACCGTGAGTGGCGCGAGCAGCTCACCCCCGAGCAGTACGACGTGCTGCGCCACAAGGGGACCGAGCGGCCGTTCACCGGGAAGTACTTCGACGAGAAGCGCGGCGGAACGTATCGCTGTGCCGGCTGTGGCGCCGAGCTGTTCTCCTCGGAGACCAAGTTCGACTCCGGAACGGGTTGGCCGAGCTTTACCGAGCCTGCCGACAGGGCCAACGTCGAGTTGCTCGACGACTACAGCTACGGCATGCACCGCATAGAGGTCAACTGCGCCAGTTGTGGCGGCCACCTCGGCCACGTGTTCCCGGACGGTCCCGGACAGACCGGGGAGCGTTACTGCATCAACTCCTGCTCGCTCGAGCTCGACGAGCGCTAATCGAAGTCGACCGGCGGGCGTCACGCGAAAGCTGGCGCCCGTCCGGTGACGGGCGGTATAACCGCGCCTTGGCTTCCGAGCCCGAGCTCATCCGCAGGGCGCGCGCCGGCGATCAGGATGCCTTCGCCGAGCTCGTGATGATGCACGCCGACCGCGTCTACTCGGCGCTTCGTCGCTTCGGGCTCGATGCCGGCGAAGCCGACGAGGTGGCCCAGGAGGTGTTCGTGCGTGCCTGGCGCGGGCTGGGGCGGTTCGAGGAGCGATCGAGGTTCTCGACCTGGCTGTATCGGATCGCGTTCAACGAGGCTCAGCGGCGGCTGTCACGCCGCCCGCCACCGCGCGCCGAGCCGCTCCCCGAAAGCGACGACCCGATCGTCTCGCTGCCGGAGTCGCCTCAATTCAGCCCCGAGGCGCAGACGCTCGACCGCGAGTTCGAGCGTACGTTGGATCGTGCGCTGGATCAGCTCCCCGACGACTGGCGCGCCGCCGTGGTGCTGCGCGACATCGAAGGCCTCTCCACGCACGACGCGGCGGAGATAGCGGGCGTCGGCGAGCCGGCGTTCAAGAGCCGCCTGCATCGCGGACGCATGCAGCTGCGTGCCCTCCTCGAGCCATATCTGAGCATCGAGGAGGGCTGACAGCTTTACGCGGCGACCGGGGAGTCCAGCCCAAGCGCCTGCTCGAGCTTGACCTTGGGCTGCGCGCCGACCGCCTGCGCGGCAGGCTTGCCGTCCCGGTAGAGGACGACGTACGGGATCCCGCGGACCCCGGCGCGGTCAGCCAGCGACGGCTCGTCGTCGACGTTGACCTTGCCGACCTTGACGGAGCCCGAGCGCTCATCGGCGATCTGCTCGATCACTGGCCCGAGCATCCGACATGGGCCACACCACGGCGCCCAGTAGTCGACGATCACGGGGACGTCGGACTGGAGCACCTGCTCGTCAAAGTTGGCTTCGGTGAGGGTGATCACGTTGTTCATAGTTGCCTTTCTGCTCGTCACGGGCTAGCGCAGCGTCGTCGCGCAGACCGCGCCGCCGTGCTTCTCGAAGTAGCGCTGGTGGTAGTCCTCGGCGTCATAGAACGGGGCTGCCGCGACGATCTGGGTGACGATCTGCTTCGAGGAGCCTGCCTGGCGCCTGTCGCGCGAGGCGGTCGCCAGCGTCTCCTGCTCGGCGTCGTGGAAGAAGATCGCCGATCGATACTGGCTGCCGAAGTCCCAGCCCTGCCGGTTGCGGCTGGTCGGGTCATGAATCGACCAGAACAGGTTCAGCAGCTCGTCGTAGCTGACGATCGTGGGGTCAAACCAGACCTCCACAGCCTCCGCGTGACCCGTGGTGTCCAAGCAGACCTGCTCGTAGCTCGGGTCGACGGTGCTCCCGCCCGTGTAGCCGACGCTCGTCTTCACGACACCCTCGATCTCGCGGAACGCGGCCTCGATACCCCAGAAGCACCCGGCAGCGAATGTCGCGCGCTGCAAGCCCTGAAAGTCATCGCCATTGAATTTCAACAACTGTCGCCCTTTCGGTTCTCTGTTTACGTAGAGATAGACCCGGCATGACGCGAAAACGGTTCAGCCACCTACTGGCGTAGGCTGGCGTCGTCCGATGCCAGACGCCAGCGATCCGATAGCGCCCGTCCTCACGCGACTGCAGAGCGTCGCCGCCGAGCTCGCGGTGACCGACGGCGTGTCTCGCTTCAACCACCTCTATCTCGAGGTGACACAAGCCGTGGACATTGGCGCCCAGGGCGTGGCTTTCGAGGATCCAGCGTTCTTGAAGGCGCTCGATGTGAGCTTCGCCGGGCTGTACTTCGACGCGCTCGATGCCGCCGCGGCGAGCTCCGCGTTGCCGCGCTGCTGGGCGCCTCTGTTCGCCGCCCGGTCCGATACGCACATCGCACCGATCCAGTTTGCGCTGGCCGGCATGAACGCCCACATCAACCACGATCTGGCGCTCGCCCTCGTGTCGACCTGCGCCGGCCAGGGCATCACGCTCGACACCGGCTCCGCCGCGCACCGCGACTTCGTCAAGGTCAACACGATCCTGGCGACTGTCGAGGCGCAGGTGAAGGCCGACTACCTGACGGGCCTGGTCGGCGTCGCCGACGAGGTCCTCGGGCGGATCGACGATGTTGTAGCGATCTGGAGCGTCGGCGAGGCGCGCAACGCGGCGTGGACGCACGCGCAGTTGCTTTGGGAGATTCGCGGCAACGCCGTCCTCACCAAGGCGTTCGAGGACACGCTTGACGGAACGGTCGGATTCGCCGGCCGCGGCCTACTTGTCCCGACGCTGGGGTGAACGGCTCGGAGCCGGTTCTCGTTCACAACCTAAAGGTGGGCGGCGAGCCATGCGTGGATGTCGGTGAACCTGTGGACCAGCAGCGTGAGGTGGCCGTCGATATCACTGAGGTGTGGCTCGGCGCCGGGCACGTGCTCGGCGAGCCACTCACCGTGCTGGAACGGCACGAATCTGTCCTCTCGCCCGTGCCAGACCTGGACGGGCACGCGGATCGACTCGAACTCGAACCCCCACGGGTCCATGTCTGCTACTCCGTCGTCCCACCAGCCCTGCTCGCCCGGAGCCAGGCCATCTCGGATGCATCGGACCATGTGCCGGGCGAACTCGCCCGTGACGACGGCGGCGTCGACGTCCGACAACAGTGTCTTCCACGCCTCCCTGAGCTGGTCGGGCGTGACCGAGATCTCCTCTTCCCAGTCCTTGCGGGCCTTCTGCCTCGCCGCGTCCCGGTCGGACTGAAACAGCTGCATGTCCTCAAGGTTGTCCTGGCCCATGCCCGCGTAGTAATCGAGGCCCGCGGCGCCCCATGGGGCGGGCGAGCCTACGACCGCCGCCGCCGCAACCAGCTCCGGGAGCAGCGCGGCACAGGCCAGCGTGTACGGGCCGCCTCCCGAGAACCCCCACATCGCAAGCCGCTCGATGCCGAGCTCGTCCGCGATCGCACGAACGTCGGCGGCGCCGTCGGCGATCGACCGACCGGGCTGCGGGGTGGAGCCTCCGTAGCCCGGACGGTCGTAGGAGATCAGGCGGAGCCCGCGCTCTGCGGCGTCAGCCACCCAGGGGTCGAACAGAAGCCGCGAGTTTGGGCTCCCGCAATGGATCAGAAAGGTGCCCTCCGACGCAGCTCCGTAGACCTCGACACACAGCTCTCGTCCATCCGGGACCGAGACCATTCTCGTTTGTGATTCCGGGGTCATCATGTCCGCTAAGCCTGTCAGGCGGCGCGGAATAGGTGAAAGCCGCCGCTCACCGTGTTGCTGCGAATGACGACCGTCGGGCCGGGCTCACCGCCCGGCGTGTCTGACAGCGGCACCTCGGAGACGAGCGCGCCGGATGCGGAGCCCGCGTCAACGTCGACGCTCGTGCCGGTGGCGATCCCGAGATCGACATCGCCCGAGACGCTCTGCACGTCCACCTGGCCCTGGCGGAGCGAGCCGACGCGGACGTTGCCCGAGACCGACTTCACCGACACAGAACCGTCGACAGACTCGGCAGCGACGTGACCCGAGACCGTCCGCACGTCGAGGTCGCCGCCGACGTGCGGCACGCGCACGCCTCCGCTGACGGTCTTCACGGTTGCGTCGCCGTCCACGCTGCCCGTCACGGCGAGGCCTCCGGACGCGGATTTCATCTGCACCGCACTGAAGGTGCCGTCGAGCGTGGTCTCGCCGGATGCGGTCACGATCTGCACGCCACTTCCCTCTGGGACGCGGGCCCGTACTCGAAGCGAGTCGTCGAGGCGATCCAGGAAGCCGATCAGCGACTTGCGGCGCTGCTCGACCACGAGCCTGTCGCCGACGAGCTCGACGTGCATCGTGTCGAGGGCCTTCTGTGAGCCGTCGATCGTGACCGTCGACTCGTCACCCTCGACCGTCTCGACGTCGAGCTTGCCGGCTGCGACCGTGACGTCGAGCCGGATCGGGGTTGGAGTTGTGAACTGCTGGGTTGACATGGGACTTCCTTTCAGCTGCGGCCGTAGCCGGTCAGTCGCCGGCGGTGACCGCCCGTGGATGGACGTGGCTCTACGGCGCGGGCGAGCGCCTGGACGAGCCACGTGTTAAGGGACAGGCCGCTCGCCGTGGCGGCCGCTTCGAGCCTGGACTTCAGGCTCTCGGGCAGGCGCAATGTGATCCGAGCGCTCGACGCCTCGTCGGTCGCCTCGGTCTGCACAGGCGTCGCCTCGTTGACGTAGACGAGCTCCGGGTCGCCGCCGGCGACGCGGACCTCGACCCTGCCCTCCTCGAGTTGCCCCGAGAGCTCGAGCGCGGCTTCGGCGAGCGCCTCCTGCAGGCGCCGCCCGAACGATGACTCGAGTGCGACCGCCAGGAGCTCGGCGGCGCGAGCCGTCGATTCATCGCCGACCGCCGCGACCCGAGCCAGGTCCTCTCGTAGTGCCTGAACGTATCCGTCGATTTGCATGACGCCAGTATGACATCATCATGACATCATGTCAAGCCATAGTGATGTCAGACCGACGGCGGAGGCAGGACCGGCGGAGGTCCCGCGGCCGGCGATCCAGCAGCAGTGCCCTCCCGCAGCTGCGTGGCGAGCGGGTCGTGTGCCCGCAATTCCGTCGCCAGAAGCTCCCGTTGGCGCTGGCTGAGCTCACCCAGCTTGCGCGTCTCGCTGACGTCGTTGCTCGAAAGGAATCTCGTGGTCTTCGTGTGCCCCCACCCTCGCTGGCTGAGGAGCAGCGCAGCCAAGGAGATGCCGCTCGCGCTCGGTGGGGGATCCACCAGCACGTCAGCGACGCGGACAACTCCGGCGGCAATCTGGCGCTTGAGCTCCGCGCGTCCGCTCCTGGCGTCATTTGCCAGTTGCAGTGCCGCCAACCTGAGCGGCCGCAAGTTGCCCGACTCGTCCAATTGGTGCCGATCCCACGATCGCCGCGACCATCACACGGCGTTCACATCACCTTATCCGCGCGATCACACGAAGTGAAGCGGGCGAGTCACGGCGGGCTTGCGCCTGCCGGAGCGCTTCGGCGACGTGCGACAGATGCGTGCGCATCGCGGCCGGGCAGGGGGTCGTGCGGTACTGGAAGCGGACGATCTGCGTGTTGAGCGACGCAATCAGCCGGCTAGCGACAGGCAGGGCGAGTCACACGAAACAGGCGCGCGAGGCGGTGCGGCCCAGCACCGCCTCGAGCACCGCATGATTGCTGCTGACAACTGTTGGCAGATCAGCTAGGTCGCCGCGTACGTGACCGTGAGCACCGTGACGACGTTCGGGGGCACGAAGCAACGGTGCAGCTTCTTGATGCCGACGACCTTTCGCTTGCCGTTCACGACCTTCAGTATCGGCCTGCGCACGGTGCCGCAGTACTGGTTGGGGCCGAACGGTCCGTAGAACCCGGGACCGTAGGCGAACCCGTTGTTCGAGGCGTCTGACACCGACTGGATCGCTCCCAGTGTCAGCCCAGCGGCCTTTGCATATTTCACGGCGTAGCCGTGCGCGTCCTTGATCGCCGCCGGAATCCCGGCCTGGTGGGCGGCCTCGACCGCCGCTGCGATCGACGAATTACTCTTACGGTCCTTCGGCACGACCTTGACCTGAGCGCTCCCGGTGGCGGTGACGCTTTGACCCTGGTCCGCGGTGGCCGGCGCGGCCGCTGTCAGCGCGACCACAACTGACACCAGCGCGAGCGAACGTCGCGACATCCTGCACCTCCTGGTTCGCGTCACACCCCCACGGGTGGCGACTGCGTGCAGTAAGCATCTCCACGCGACAGTCACAAGTCAATCGACACGCGACGACGCTTATCCGTATCTCAATACGCGCGTCGTCGCCTCCGCGGTCCGTTCGCGCTGCTTGCCCGGTGCGGGACACTGCCCGCATGGAGATCGAGACCACCGACTACCACACGGCCGGCGAGCCGTTTCGGATCGTCGACGCGGGGGTGGTCGAGATTCCGGGCGAGACCGTCAGGGACCGCCGGGACAACGCCCTGCGGTCCGATGAGGTCGACCGTGTGCGGCGGATGCTGTGTCACGAGCCGCGTGGGCACGCCGACATGTACGGCTGCTTCCTCGTTCCCCCCGACGACGGCGGGGCCGATCTGGGAGTGCTGTTTTGGCACAAGGACGGCTATTCGACGGCGTGCGGCCACGGCACGATCGCGCTCGGCGCGTGGGCGGTGCAATCGGGCCGGGTCGGGGCGCCAACCGACGGGGAGGCGACGGTCACGATCGACGTGCCGTCAGGGCGGGTCACCGCGACGGTGCGGATTAGCGGCGGCAAGATCCAGGGCGTCGCGTTTCGCAATGTCCCGGCGTTCGTGGTTGCGCGGGGAGTCGCGGCCGCCGGCATCGACGTCGATGTCGCGTACGGCGGGGCGATCTACGCGTTCGCGCCGGCGGCCAGCCGTGGGTTGCGCGTCGTGCCAGAGGACCTGCCGGAGTTGATCGCGGCGGGACGCGGGGTCAAGCGAGAGCTCGATGGAACCGAGGTCGCGCGGCATCCAGACGACGACCGTCTGTCGGGCATCTACGGCACGGTCTTCTACGAGCAGGTCGGGCCGCTCCACCAGCGGACGGTGGCGATATTCGCCGACGGGGAGGTGGACCGTTCACCCACAGGGTCGGCGACATCGGCGCGGACCGCGCTGCTGCTCGACGACGGATCGATCGGCGACTCCGACACCTGGCGAGCGGACTCGATCGTCGGCACAACGTTTCACGCGCGCGCGATCGGGCGCACGCGTGAGGGTCTGCTCACCGAGGTCGAGGGGACCGCATTTCTTACGGGTCGCCACCGCTTCTATCTCGATCCGGACGACCCGCTCGGGACTGGATTTGTTCTGCGGTGAGGTGTGGAGATGGCCGCGCCCGGTAGGTAGTCTGCCTGCCCGAGAATCGGCGGCGAGAGGAGGAGTTCGTGCTTGGTGGGTGTGTGAGCTTCGGAGGGCCGCGCGCTGCGCGGCTGGGCGCGATCGTGACGATCTGCGGGCTGGTCGGACTGGCGGTGCCGGCGATTGGTCGTGCGGCCGGCCCGTACGTATCGCTTGGTGATTCCTACACCTCGGCGCCGCTCGTTCCCGTTCCCACGGGGAACCCGATCGGCTGCGGGCGCTCGACCAACAACTATCCCTCCGATGTCGCCCGCGTGATCAGGCCGAGCTCGTTCACGGATGTGAGTTGCGGCAGCGCGACGACCGTCAACATGACGCAGCCGCAGTCGGTTCCGTTCGGCGGCACCAATGCGCCACAGTTCAACGCGCTGGGGACCGGCGACGCGCTGGTTACGGTCGGGATCGGCGGCAACGACGCAGGCCTGATCGGGGTCGTCGAGGAATGCGTCGGACTAGACATCATTCGGCCGTTCGGCAGTGCCTGCAAGAACCACTATGCGGCGGCCGGGGGCGACCCCAACGTCGCCGCGGTCAAGGCCACCGGGCCAAGGGTCGCGGCGGTGCTCCAGGGCATTCACGCTCGCGCACCGGGCGCGCGCGTGGTGATCGTCGGCTACCCGGACGGACTGCCGACCAACGGCTCGAACTGCTGGCCGACCGTGCCGCTCTCCTCGGGTGACATCAGCTACATCAATTCGCTCGAGCAGCAGTTGAACGCGACCATCGCGACGGCAGCCTCCGCGAACACGGCGACCTATGTTGACACGTTCAGCTCGAGCGTTGGCCACGACGCGTGCAAGGCGCCGGGGACGGCGTGGGTCAACGGCGTGGTGCCCACCTCGCCGGGCTACCCGCTGCATCCAAACCAGGCAGGCGAGCAGAACATGGCCAACCAGGTGTTGGCCGTACTTGGCGCCGGTTAAGCAGACGCGAAGCGCCGGTTAGGCCGACGGGAAGCGGCTCGCGAGATCAGCCGGCCGCCCAGGTCTTCGCCTGCTCGAGCTGGTCGGGCCCCCACACCATGACCTCGCCCGGCGTGACCCAGGAGAAGAATTCGAACGCCTTGCAGACCCAGTCGATGTCAGTGACGATCGCTGAACGCTTCCATGCCGAGTGGTGTCCCAGGCCCAGTCCAAGCCCGGTCTTGATGTCCTGGTACCACGCCGAGGGCTCTAGGCCCTTGAAGTCCTTGATCTCAAAGACCATGCGGATCTCGCCGGCTTCGGCCGCGTCGCGCAGGACCGGCTCGAGCACGTCCTTGTAGTCCGCGCGAGTGAGCTTGCCAGAAGCGCTGAATCCGATCGTTCCCGCGGGCATGTCTTCGATTCGCTCAATCATCTGTCGCCTTTCCGACGTGACTCGCTTTTCTGGTGAATCTAGCTGCAAACGGGTAGCTTCTCGACGAGACGCTCGAGCACGATCCGCCGTGCCGACGGCCATCCGCGCCACGGACGCGTACCATGATCGGTTTCGAGGACCTGGCGGCGCGATACCCGCGAGCGCGAGCCACAAGTACGAAGGAGATTCCTTGCGCATCTTGATTCTTGGTGGAGACGGCTTCTGCGGCTGGCCCACCTCCCTGCACCTGTCAGCCTCTGGCCACGACGTCGCGATCGTCGACAACCTCGCACGTCGCAAGGCTGACGTCGAGCTGGAGGCAGAGTCGCTGACGCCGATCCAGCCGCTGGGAACCCGGCTGGCGACGTGGCGCGAGCTGACCGGACGCGACATCCCGTTCCACCGTTTCAACGTGGCCGAGAACTACCGCCAGATGCTGGACCTGCTGCTCGAGTGGCAGCCCGATGCGGTCGTGCACTTCGCCGAGCAGCGCGCGGCGCCGTACTCGATGAAGAGCTCCTGGCACAAGCGCTACACGGTCAACAACAACGTCAACGCCACCCACAACCTGCTCGCGGCGCTGGTCGAGGCCGAGCTCGACTCGCACGTCGTGCACCTCGGGACGATGGGCGTGTACGGCTACGGCACCGCCGGCGTCAAGATCCCGGAGGGTTACCTGCGGGTCCGCTTCGACAGCGACAACGGCGGCGAGGTCGAGCAGGAGATCCTGTACCCGGTCAACCCGGGCAGCGTCTACCACATGACCAAGACCCAGGATCAGCTCCTGTTCGCGTTCTACAACAAGAACGATGGCACCCGTGTCACGGACCTGCACCAGGGCATCGTGTGGGGCACCCAGACGGCTGAAACCAGGCTCGACGAGCGACTGATCAACCGCTTCGACTACGACGGTGACTACGGCACGGTGCTCAACCGCTTCCTGATGCAGGCGGCGATCGGCTATCCGCTCACCGTTCACGGCACCGGTGGTCAGACGCGGGCGTTCATCCACATTCAGGACACGGTGCGCTGTATCCAGCTCGCCGCCGAGAACCCCCCCGAGCACGGCGATCGCGTCCGCGTGTTCAACCAGATGACCGAGTGCCACCGCGTCGTCGAGCTCGCCAAGCTGGTGCAGAGCCTCACCGGCGCCGAGATCGACTTCCTCGAGAACCCCCGCAAGGAGGCCGCGGAGAACGAGCTGTACGTCGAGAACAGCCATCTCGTCGAGCTCGGGCTCGACCCGATCAGGCTCGCCGACGACCTGCTCACCGAGGTCACCGAGATCGCGCGGCACTACGCCGACCGCTGTGACCGGTCGAAGATCCCCTGCAGCTCGAAGTGGATCCAGCGCAAGGAGTTGGCCGCACCGACGGCTTAGGCCGGCCCGCCCAGGCCGTTTGACCGATTCAGCGAAGGGGTACAGATCCGCCACGGCGGCGGAGCGAGAACGCCTGTCGCGGCAGCTAAGGCAAGGGTGGTCTCAAATGCGTAACCGGGTCGTGGGTATCGTGGCCGCGCTGGCGGTCTGTGGCGCGGCGGCACCGGCCGCGGCCGCGTCGCTGCCGGTCGTCTACAACAGTGCATACGGCTTCGCGCATTCCAGCCCGACCGCGAGCCCGCCGGGCGCCAACAACTTCGCGTGCAAGCCGACCGCCGCGCATCCGCGACCGGTGGTCCTCGTGCACGGAACGTTCGAGGACATGGCGAACAACTGGCAGGCGCTGTCGCCGCTGCTGTCCAACAACGGCTACTGCGTGTTCGCGCTCAACTACGGCTCGTTCGGTGGCAGCGGCGCGCTCGGCGTCTACGGGACCGGCTACATCGAGGACTCGGCCGCGCAGCTTGGCGCGTTCGTCGACAAGGTCCTCGCCGCAACCGGAGCGACCCAGGTCGACATCGTGGGCCACTCCCAGGGCGGGATGATGCCGCGCTATTACATGCGGTTCGACGAGGGCGTTGCGAAGGTCCACACGCTCGTTGGCCTCGCGCCCTCCAACCACGGCACGACCCTTGATGGCCTGTTCACGCTGTCAAGCCACTTCCCGGGATCCAACGCGGCGCTGGCCGACTGCCCGGCGTGTGCCGAGCAACAGACGGGCTCGCCGTTCATGAGCAAGCTCAACGCGGGCGCCGACACGCAGTCCGGCGTCAGCTACACCGTGATCGAGTCGCGCAACGACGAGGTAGTCACCCCATACACCTCGGCGTTTCTCGCCGGCTCCGCCGTCACCAACATCACGCTGCAGCGCCAGTGCCCGCTTGACCAGGGCGAGCATCTGTCGATGGCCTATGACCACATCGCCGACGCCGACGTGCTGACGGCGCTCGATCCCGCGCATCCGCAGCATCCGGCGTGCACGCCGGTCGCACCGGTCATCGGGGGGTGACGCTGGCCTCGCGTCGCTGGGCCCGCCGCTGGCGCCAGTGCCCGGGGTCGATGAGGTAGCCATAGCGCTTGTGGAACGCCACGTCGGCGCTGTGTCCTGAGCCCCGCAAGCCGTGCAGCCCCGAGCGGGGCGGTCCCGCCGATCACCGCAATAGCCAGCGATCAGCGTCAGCACGTCGACGTCTCTTCGCTCGACGGCGAAGACCCGCTGAAACGTCCGGTGACGGGCATCGTTGAGCAGGAGCGTCACGGTTCCCACGTCGCGGGCCAGAAACCTGGCGCCGCTCACCTGAGACGTGAGCATTTGGGTCGAAGCTTGTTGAGCGCTGGGCACGATCCAACCCTCGCGGCCGCCATCGATGCAGACAAGCATGTATGCCCCCCGGGCATCACGGTGGGGCACACCACTAGTTCAAGCTCGACCGCTTGACCGTCGCGTCGACGACCTCGACCACCTCGGAGACGCGATTGCACACGTGGACGAGCGGACGACGGTGCGCCTCGTCGGTCAGACCCCGTCCTCCGACGACAAAGCCGGCCGAGGGAAGGATCAATCGCACGTTGTCGATCGCGCTCAAGATGTCGCCCCGGCGGCCGGCCATCGTCAAGCTCATGCAGACCACGTCTATTCGAAGCCGCCTTGCCACGTCACCGAGGGCCTTCGCCGGCACGTCGGGGCCCAGCATCACGACGTCGTACCCCGCGCCACGCAGGAGGTTCTCGACCATGCGAAGCGCGACCACGTGGAGCTCTCCGGTCGGCGTCGCGAGCATCACCCGGCGCCCGATCCGCGATCGCATCACCCGGTATGCCTCGCGCTGCAGCGCCAGCACGCGAATCGAGATCTCCGTGGCGAGGTGCTCCTCGGCGACTGAGATCTTGCCGCGCTCCCAGAGCTCGCCCACGAGCCATAGCGCGGGAGCGATCAGCTGCTCGTCGATGTCGGCCGAGCTCAACTCGGCATCGATCGCCTCACGGATCGCGATCTCAGCCCCGATCTCATCGCCGGCCAACAGTGCCTCGGCGAACGCGTCCGCCAGCTCCTTGATTCGGTCGTCGGCCGGCTCGTCGGGTCCGCGCTGTATCCGATCCC
>DASYFZ010000024.1:0-11657 GCA_036000295.1 Solirubrobacteraceae bacterium | reverse complement strand
TGGGGCGTCCAGAACGCGGTGTCGCGCATCCTGAGCGGCTCGAACAAGCGGGTTCGCATGACGTCCTCGAACGCCTGTCCGGCAGCCCGCGCGACCAGGACGCCGAGCACCGACGCACCGGTGTTGTAGAGCCACCGCTCGCCGGGCTGCGCGATCAGCGGCAGCGACCCCAGTCCCGCGATCCACGTGTCGGGGTCGGGCTGCACATCGGGGTTCACCGGTCCGATCGTCGCAAGACCGAGCTCGTCAGCGGCGGTCACGACCGGCCAGCCCGAGCCGAACATCCCGTCGCCCATCCCGAAGCCGAACGTGAACGTCAGCAGGTCCCGGGTCGTGATCGCCCGCCTCGCGGCCACCGTTTCGGCCAGTGGTCCATCCGGGCGCCGCAGCACCCGCCTGTCTGCCAGCTCGGGCAGCAGCCCGTCGACCGGCTCGTCGAGGCCGATGAGCCCGTCGCCCACGAGCGCCATCGTCACCGCGGCGGTGATCGGCTTTGTGATCGAGGCGATGCGAAACAGCGAGTCGCGCTGCACCGCGGGACGGCCGACCCCGAGGCGACCGAACGCCTGGACATACACATCGTCGCCCCGGGCGACGGCCGCCACGAGGCCGGGCACGGTGGTGTCGCCGACGTGCCGCTCGGCGGCCTCCCGCACCCGGTCGATTGCCATCGGCCTACAGGTTGACCGCGGCCATCCCCGCCTTGTCGTAGCGATCGCCCGACACCGCCGGCAGCTCGGCCTCGATCCGCCGGAGGTCCTCGTCGCTCAGCTGAACGTCGGCGGCGGCCGCGTTCTGCTCGAGATAGGTGCGCCGCTTCGTGCCCGGGATCGGGACGATGTCCTGGCCCTGCGCGAGCACCCACGCCAGCGCGAGCTGCGCGGGCGTGATCCCCTTCTCCTCGGCGATCTCGGCGAGCTTAGCCGCGATCTCGAGGTTGGCCTTCAGGTTGTCGCCGGTGAAGCGCGGGCCGTTTCGCCGGAAGTCGCCCTGGTCGAGATCGTCGGGCGACTTGAAGCGGCCGGAGAGAAAGCCGCGACCGAGCGGCGAGTACGGCACGAAGCCGATCCCCAGCTCGCGGCACGTGGGAAGCACCTCGCTCTCGACATCGCGCGTCCACAGCGAGTACTCGGTCTGCAGCGCCGCGATCGGATGGACCGCGTGCGCGCGTCTGATCGTCTCCGGCGCCGCCTCGCTGAGGCCGAGGTGTCGCACCTTGCCCTCCTGAACGAGCTCGGCCATCGCGCCCACCGTCTCCTCGATCGGCACGTTGGGGTCTACGCGGTGCTGGTAGAAGAGGTCGACGTGGTCGGTGCCGAGACGCTTGAGCGAGATCTCGATCGCGCTGCGAACGTGGTCGGCCGAGCCGTCCACCGCGCCGACCGTCGACATGTCGCCCGGCGTCGCGTTGTCCATCCGGCGGGCGAACTTGGTGGCGATCACGTACTCGTCGCGCCGGCCCTTGATCGCGCGGCCGACCAGTTCCTCATTGGTCAGCGGGCCGTAGAGCTGCGCGGTGTCGAGAAAGTTGATCCCGAGCTCCAGCGCCCGCTGGATCGTCGCGATCGCCTCGTCCTCGTCGGTAGAGCCGTAGAAGGCCGACATGCCCATGCACCCGAGCCCAAGGGCAGATACCTCGAGCGATCCGAGCTTGCGGGTTTCCATTTGCGGTGCTCCAATCGTCGATATTGGTTGAGCACTCCACGATAGCCCCCGTGATCAGCTGATGTGGTGAGGCCCCCGCGGCCGGTGCACGTGCGCGTCGACGCTCTCCATGCGGGGCTGCAGATGGCGAGGATGCGACGCGTACCAGCTTGCGTAGGCTCGAGCGAGCGGGGCCGCCGTGAGGCCGTGGGCGAGCACCGATAGCCCGATCGTGAAATAGGTCGTCAGCAGAATCGTCGTGGCGCCGGGGAGGTTGGCCTCCTGGACGACAATCACCGCGAATACGATGGATGCCAGGCCACGCGGGCCAAACCAACCCAGGAACGCGACCGTGCGCCAGTTCGCCGAGGTCCCGAGCATCGCGATTGCGACCGGCAGCATCCGCACTACGGTCAGGCTGAGCACCGCATAGAGCACGATCTCCCAGGTCACGTGCTTCAGGGCCGGCCCCAGCAGAACCGCGCCGAACACCAGGAACGTGACGCCTCCCAGCAGGGCTCCCACCTCCTCGCTGAACCGCGACGACTCGTCGGACTCGCGCGATGCGACCGCCCCGAAGATCGCCCCGCCGACGAACGCAGCGATGAACCCCGAGCCGCCGAGCGCGATCGCTACCCCGTACGCGAGCGCGGCCCCCGCCACGGGGATCACCTGCAGCCAGGACCCGGTGACCAGCCCGCGCCGGTAGGCGACGGCGACGACGGCCGCCGCACACACCCCAGCCGCCACACCTCCGACGATCCCGTATCCGATCTCCTCGGCGACGATCGTGATCGCATGGTGGCCGTTGGTCGCGTGGTCTTCGACCTCGGCGGCTGCCAGCACGATCAGCAGCAGTGGCACGCAGATCCCGTCGTTGAGGCCACTTTCGACGTTGAGGCCCTGGCGAATCCGCGACGGAAGCCCCGCCTCGGTCACCACCGATTGCCCCAGCGCCGCGTCCGTCGGCGCGAGCAGGACCGCCAGCACGAGCGCCTCGGCGGTGCTGAGCGCACCGAACACCGCGCCGGCGAGCACGGCACCCGCGACGATTGTCAGCGGCAGGCCGATCGCCAGCAGGCGGAGCGGCACTGTGTACTCATGTCGTAGCAGGCGCAGCTTGATCCGCGACGCGTCCGCAAACAGAACCACGCTCAACGTCGCCTCCGCCAGCGTGCGCACGTCGGTGCCGACGGGGCTCTCGGTTACCTCACCGATCACGAGCGGGCCAAGCACCACGCCGATCACGACGAACGCCATCGCCGGCGTGACCGGTGTCGACGTCAGGCGGCTGGAGAACGCGGCCACCGCGAGCACCGTCGCGGCAACACTGGCCAGCTCCCATTTCACGGCCGTGGCGACGCCGGCTCTGCGGCCGCTGTCCACTCAGCGCCCGTCTGCTCACGGAAGCTGTCGACCGCGGCCTCGAGCGTCGGAAAGAAATGGTCGGGGTCCAGCGGCCCGATCAACCGGTAGCGCTCGAGCTTGGCGCGCACGGGGTCCTTGAGCTCGGCGAACACCAGAGAGATCCCCTTCGCGTTGAGCTCCTCGTCGAGATCGGCGAGCATGTCCGCCGCCGTGGTGTCCACGTCGGTGATCGGCTCCGCCGCGACGAGGATCCAGCGCGGCGCGGGCTCGGAGGCCGCGAGCTCGCGGATCAGATCGCGAAACGTCCGTGAGTTGGCGAAGAACAGCGGCGCGTCGAAGCGGAGGATCTCGAGGCCGGGCAGCCACTCGCCATCCGGGTGCCCCCGGCGATCGTGGTACCCGGCCAGGCCGGGAACCTTGCCGAGGGTGGCCTGGTAGGGCCGCCAGGCGCGACGGAACACGTTGAGGATCGAGAGCGCGACCGCGACGGCGATTCCTTCGAGCACACCCAGGAGCGCGACACCGAGGAACGCGGTGACGGTAAGCAGGAACTCGACCTTCCGCTGGTGCCAGAGCCGCACGGTGCCGCCGATGTCGGCCAGCGACAGCGATGCCGCGATCACCACCGCTCCGAGCGTGGGCTGCGGCAGGTTTCGCAGCAACCCGGGAACGAGCACGAGCATCAGCACGATCGCTGCCGCGCCGACGACGCCGGTCAGCTGCGTCTTGGCGCCCGCCTGCTCGGCGACCGCTGTCCGCGACCCGCTGGTGCTCACCGGGAAGCCCTGAAAGAACCCGGCGGCGACGTTGGCGGCGCCGATCCCGATCATCTCGCCGTTGCCGTCGACCTCCTGCCCCGTGCGCGCAGCGAACGCGGATGCGGTCGAGATCGTGTCGGTCAACGCGACCAGCACGATGCCCAGCGCGCCGGCCACCAACAACGGCAGGTCCGAGACCGACGTCGGCACCGTGAACGGCGGGAATCCGGTGGGCAGCGTCCCCACCACCGAGACGCCATGATCGGTCAGGTTGAACGCGCCCGCTGCGGCGATCGCAACGACCACCGCCACGAGTACTCCGGGCACGCGCGGAAGCCACCGACCGAGCACCAGGATCAGCGCGAGGCTGAGGAGCCCGACCGCCACCGCGGCGCCTACGACCTTGCCGGATGTCAACCCGTCGACGAACGCACGCAGCTCATTGATCAGGCCGTTTGCATCGGTCGAGAAGCCGAACAGCTTCGGCAGCTGGCCGATCAGGATCGTGAGCGCGAGACCGTTCATGTAGCCGATCTGCGTGGGCTTGGAGAGCAGGTCCGCGATGAACCCGAGCTTTGCGACCCCCGCCGCGATCATGAACACGCCCACCAGCAGCGCCAGCATCGAGGCGAGCTCGACTGCGCGTTCGGGGCTTCCGCCCGACCCGATGATCGGGATCAGCGTGGCGGCGATCATCGGGCCCAGTGACGAGTCGGGGCCCAGCACCAGGATCCGCGAAGGCCCGAACACGGCGTAGCCGAGCAGACACAGGATCGTCGTGTACAGGCCCGTGATCACGGGCAGGCCCGCGAGCTCGGCGTACGCCATCCCCTGTGGCACGAGCAGTGTTGTCAGCACGACCCCGGCGACGATGTCCTGTCGCAGCCATGATGCGCGATAGCTCGCGAACTGGCGCAGCCCGGGAAGCGCAGTCGGGATTTTCACCATGGCTACCGATCGACGGTGCAATGCTTACGCAATGGATGCTTCCATGGTGCGAAGGGGCGCGGCTTCTCTGGGGCTGATTGCGTTGCTTTCACTGCTCGCGGCGTGTGGCTCTGGAAGCGTGGCTCAGGACGCCAAGAAGGCAGTGTCGACCGCAACCGGCGCGGCGAAGGAGCAGCTCGCCGCGGCGACGACGACCACGACGACCGAGACAGTCACCCAACCGGCCGAGACTGTCACCCAGCCGACCAAGACGATCACCAAGCCGGCGCGCACACAGACGGTCACGCGGACCGAGACGACCACGGTTCACAGCAACACGACCACCGTCAAGGAGCCGACGACGACGAGCGGGAACCAGTCGAGCGGAGGTATTCCGGCTTGGGGCTGGGCGCTGATCGGCGCCGGCGCCGTGCTCCTCATCGTCGCGATCTTCATGATCGGGCGCTCGCGCGGAGCTCGAGCCCGGGAGACAACCACCGCGGCCGACCCGAGCAGGCCGTCCGACTCGGCGATGCCGCCGCGCGGCCCGCCAGAGGACCCGATCTGACGAGACGCGCCGCCGGCGCCCGCCGCAGGCCGATTGTCCGCTCAAAGTCCGGTCTGCGCCTTGATCCGGCCGGACTTGACCGCCTTGGCCAGCTCTTTGTAGTCGCTGTCGTTCTGCGCCGCGTAGGCCTTGGAGAACTCGAGGATCGCGCGATCGAAAGTGTCGCCGCCGCCGAGGTAGGAGGCGATCGCGATGCGGTCGCCGCTGCGCGCGTGCGCGCGCGCCAGCGTCCAGCCGCACAGCCGGCCGTACACCTTCATGCCCTCGGGGACCATCTGCTCGATCTCGGCCGACGCCTTCCAGTCCTTCAGCTGCCGCACGTAGAAGTCACGGGCCCTGCCGTCGAGTCCCTCCGGATTGTGGACCCAGCCCAGGAAGATGTCGCTGGCGGCCTGCATCAGGCGCTGACCGGTGACGACCCGCTGGCCGTGATTGGCGAACTCGCTCGCGCCCAGGAACGGCTCGAGCACCGATGCCTCCGCTTCCTTGATCTGCAGAAACAGCGGATCGCTGCCGTCGCGTCCCATCATCAATCCGATCCACGCGCGCGTCCCGACGCTCCCCACGCCGACCACCTTGCGCGCGAAGTCCTGCAAACGGAACTCCTCGATCAGGACACGTCGGTCGAACTCGAGCGACTCGCGGTAAACGCGGATCAGCATCCGCAGCTCGTCGAACAGTGCGTCGATGTCGTCGACCTGCACAAGCTTCTCGATCGGAACGATCAGCGGCGACTGGTCAACGATCTGCACTTTGCCGTCGACGACCTCGGTGAGCTTCTTGAACGCTGACATGCTGTCGCGCGTGTGGGCCTTGGCCAGGGCCTTCTCGGCGCGGGAGACCACGCCGGCCTTGAACTGCTTCGAGTACTGCCCGACCGCGCTCTCGATGTCCAGATGCGCGTACCACACCGCGAGGTTGCCCATGCCGGCGAACTCGCGGACCGCGTTGCGGTAGGCGCCGACGGTCTCGAGCACGATCTTGTCCCGGTCTTTGGCGCCGTAGCCGTTGTCATTCGCGGCGATCAGCATGCTGGCCGCGAGCCGTTTGACGTCCCACTCCCACGGGCCGGGCAGCGTCTCGTCGAAGTCGTTGATGTCGAACACGAGCCGCCGCTCGGGCGACGCGAACGCGCCGAAGTTCGACAGGTGCGCGTCTCCGCAGCACTGGACGATGAGACCGGAGCGCGGCGTCGCAGCGAGGTCGTGCGCCATGATCATCGCCGCTCCGCGATAGAACGTGAACGGCGAAACGAGCATCCGCCCGTAGCGGATCGGCACGAGCTCGGGCACCCGCGTCTGCGCCTGGCGCTCGAGCAGCTCGACGGGATCCGCACGGACCTCCGAGGGCTCGAAATGCGCGTGCAACGAACGCGGGACCTCCTGGCGAGCAGCCTTGCCGCGTGCGATGCGCTCTTGAACCGACAGGTGCGTGACCGGCGCCGGCTGCTTGGCGGCCGCCGCGCGTGGACGCCGCTTGGGGGCGTCGGATGAATGTGAAGATTTCGTAGCCATTAGCGCGATCGTCGCAGGCCCGATCAAACGCTCCATCACCCGGACCGGATGACGGCTCAGGCGCCTCGTGAGAGTACAGTCGCCGCGTGTCCCACTGGCTTGCGTGGCACGGTCAGCCGTTGCAGATCGAGCGGCTCCTGTTTAACACGCGCGGAGGTCTGATCGATCGCGCCCAACGGTCCGGCAATCAGGGCACGGGCTTCGGGGTCGGCTGGTATGGCACCGGTGACGGTCCCGGCGTCTATCAGAGCGCGCTCGCGCCCTGGGACGACGGCGGCCTGCGCAACCTGGCGCGGCACGTCAGCTCCCCTCTGTTCATCGCACATCTGGGGTCGACCGCGGCCCCTGCCGTCATGCAGTACGGCCGCTGGCTGTTCGTACACGACGGCGAGGTCAGCCACTTCGACGACATCAAGCCCGACCTGCTCGCCGCGGTCAACCCGTCCCTGATCAACGCGCTCGGCGGCTCCTCCGATTCCGAGGTCCTGCTCGCGCTCGCGATCACGTTCGGGCTCTCGGACGACCCGGTGGCAGGGCTCGAACGCGCGATCGGCTTCGTGGAGGCGATCGCCGAGCGTCACGGCGTCTCCTCCGCCGTCCAGGCGAGCATCGGGCTCAGCGACGGCGAGTCGCTGTGGGCCATACGCTATTGCACCCGCGGGCCGGCCCCTCCGCTGTTTGCCTCCGCCGACGTGCAGGCGGCGCGGATGCTGTATCCCGACCGGCCGCTGATACAGATGCTCACAGACGACGACCACCTGATCGTCAGCGAGCCGCTCGCCGACATCCCTGGCGCGTGGGACAAGCTCTCGGAGGCGAGCGCCGCGGTCATACGCGCTGGACGGTCCGAGCGCCTGATGTTCAGGCCCGGTCGTGGTCGAGTGGCAGGAGAGCCTGTTGGAAACTGAGGGCTCCGGATGGGCCTCATTGTTCTGGCAGGCGTTCAAGCAGTCGCGCAACCCGATGATGTTGCTCGACGAGCGGCGATGCATCGTCGACATCAACGGTGCCTGTCTACGCCTCGTCCAGCACCAGCGCTCGGACCTGCTCGGACAGCCGGCCCACCAGCTGATCCGCGACGGACCGCTGTTCAGCGCGGCACAGTGGCGCGAGCTGATGGCCCAACAACAGTTCACCGGGTCAGCCGAGCTGATCCACGCTGACGGCAGCCGCGTGACCGTTGACTTCGCCGGTCATCCGGAGGTCGTTACCGGACACCGGCTGATCCTGGTCGTCGCGTTGCGGGTCGGGCGAGGGGGCCGGCGCCCGGCCGACCCTGATCAGTCGCCCAAGCGAGCGGGCTCGCTGTCGGCCCGCGAGCGCGATGTCGTGCGCCTGCTCTCGCATGGCTCGACGGGGCCCGAGATCGCGGACGAGTTGCAGGTCGCCCACAACACCGTTCGCACGCATGTCCGCAACGCCATGACCAAGCTCGGGGCCCGGTCTCGGGCGCAGCTCGTGGCGATGTCGCTAGGCGATGGCCTCGCCCTGAAGTAATCCTGCAGCTGCGGTATGACGCCGACGCGGTCGTGCGCAAAGCTCGATAGGTGCCCCAAGTGACAGTCCTGATCGTCGATGACGCTGCCGTGATTCGCCGGCTGACCCGCGAGCTGCTCGAACGCCGTGGCTACACGGTGGTGGCGGAGGCCGATTGTGCTGCCACCGCGCTCACGCTCGCTGACGCGCTGGCACCCGATGCCGTCCTGCTCGACGTCCGGCTGCCGGACGCCGACGGGTTCGAGGTGGCGGCCGCGATGACCTCGGCACAGCCAAGCGGCTCGCCGGCGGTGCTGCTGATGACAGCCGACCCACAGCTGAGTCACTACGCGATGCTCGAGCAAAGCGGCGCCCGTGGGCTTGTTGCCAAGGGCGACCTCGCCGCCACCGATCTGCATGCTTTCTGGCCGGCTGCCGGATAACGGCATCACCCACCTTGGGCGATGCGCTCGCTGGCGGCGGCGTTAGGGTCGCGAGCAACGATGCACGAAGCAGAGCAGCTTCTTCGTCGTCTCACCGCAAACGAGGACGAGTCGCTTCAAAGCGTTCTGGCGCTCAGGCCGGCCGCCGGCGATGGCGGCGAGTGCGCCGCCGCGCTCACGCCGCGAGTCCGGACGCTGGTGCGCCTGGCGGCGCTGGTTGCGGGAGATGCGTCGACCACGTCGCTGCGGTGGGCGGTCGAGTTGGCGTGGAGCACCGGCGCCGTGGACGAGGAGATCGTCGGCGTACTGCTTTCGATCGGCTGCGAGATCGGGCTGCCGAAGATCGTCGCCGGCGCGCCTCGGCTTGCCGCCGCGATCGGATACGACGTCTAGGGCCGCGTGTCCTAGTCGCCGAGGAGACCGGCACGCGAGGCACGGGCGACCGCCTCTGAACGGCTCGCCGCGTCCAGCTTGCGATAGATCGCGTGTGCCTGCGTCTTGACGGTGTTGACCGACACGTCGAGCCGCTCGGCGATCTCGCGGAAGGAGCGATGGCTCGGCAGGAACCTGAGGATCCGCAGCTCCGCGATCGTCAGCGAGGACGGCCCCGCCAGCGTCGCCTCGGCGAGTGAGTCGATCTGCGCCCAGGCCTGCTCGAAGCAGTGCTGGAAGATGACCGCGCCGCAGGTGCGGCGCGCGAGCCTCGAGGCCTCGGCAAGCAGGGTTCGCGCCCGGACGGTGTCCGCCAGTCCCACCGCCGCTCGCGCGAGCATGATCCGCGTCTCGGCGCCGTACCACGGGATGAAGTCGCCGAGCTCGGCGAGTAGCTCGGTGCCGTGCCGGAGGTCGCGCTTGGCGGCGTCCACGTGACCTCTGTGCGCCTCGGTGGCAGCCGCCGCGGCGTATACGAGCGCCGACATCGGGGACGCGACAAGTCCCGGTGAACCGGCGACGGCGAGCCCGCGATCCGCGACTTCGGCGGCGGTTTCCCAGTCGTCGCGGTCGATCGCAAGCATCGCCAGCTGCGCCAGGCACAGCGACGCGATTCCGGGGACGATCGCGGAGGCGATCGCCGCACCCTCCTCGAGCTTGCCTGCGGCTGACTCGCGGTCGCCCGAGAGATGCCGGGCCACACCCCCGACCAGCAGGCAGTAGGGGCGCCAGGGACTGTCCTCGGGCTCGAGCTCGTAGGCGGAGTCGGCCGCCCGCGCCATTTGGCCGACGTCCCACCCGACCGCGAGCGCGTCGAAGACGGCCTCACCAGCCGCCAGCGAACCGGGCTCGGGGTCCGAGCACGCCGCGCGGCGGGCGACACCAGCCGCCAGGCGGTAATGGCGTGCCTGGTCGATGGCCCCACTCACCAGCCCGCTGTGCGCGGCCGCCAGCGCCAGCGACGCCGAGGCCGTGACCTGATCGGGGCGAAGCGCGCCAATCCACTCCTGTACGAGCTCGTTGCGACCGCCCGCGGTGTACCCGAGGATGTTGCCCCACAGCAGATCACCTGCGCGCGACGCGTCGCCGGCCGCGATCGCATGCCTGATCGCGCCGTCGACGTCGCCGTGACGCTCGAGCCAGTCGCTTGCCCGATGGTGGAGCTGTGGCTCGAGCTCGGGCTCCGTGCGCCGCAGCTCGGACCTGAGCATCGCCCTGAACAAGCCGTGCCACCGAAACCGCTCGTGCGCCCGGTCAAGCGGCACGAGCATCTGGCTGGAGCGAGCGAGCTGGTCGAGCTCGGCTGCGGCGGCGGTCTGCTCGAGGACGGCGTCGCAGAGCGAGCCTGAGAGCTCGTCGAGGACCGAAGCCCGAGTCAGAAACCGCGCGCGCTTGTGCGAAAGCGGGGCGAGCACCTCGTCGCGAAGGTACTCCGCCACGAAGTGATCGTCGCCGGCGAAGCGCCTGACGGCGCCGCGCACGTCGTCCTCGTCGCGAAGTGACAGCCCCGCCAGATACAGCCCCGCCGGCCACCCTTCGGTCTGCCGGGAAAGTGCCTGCACCGAGGCGAAATCGAGCTCGAGACCGATCAGGCGCAGCAGCGTTGCCGCCTCCGCCGGGCTCATCGCGAGATCCTCGGTCCGGATCTCGACGAGCTCACGCTGGGCCCGCAGGCGCCCGATCGGCAACAACGGCTCCGTGCGCGACGCGATCACCAGCTGCGAGCCCGATCCGAGCTCGGCGAGCAGCGCCGCGGCGACCGGGCCAAGCGCCGCCGCCGGCGCCGACTGGGCATCGTCGATCACGAACACCGACGGTAGATCCGCGGCGTCCCGCAGCCCGCGCTGCACGACGCCGTCCGCGTCGTCGCCGGTGCCGGGTGCGATCTGGATGAACCTGCGCGGGTCGCCGTGCGCCCATTCAGCGAGCAGCGTCGACTTGCCGTAGCCGGCCGGCGCGACGATCAGCACCAGCTTGGCGCTCGGTGCCTCGAGCACCCGCGCTATCAGGTCGGCGCGTCCGACGTACCCGTCGGCGAACGACCGCGCGTCGCGTGAGCGCCGGCGCGCGGCAGGGGAATTTGGCGCGGTGATCGTCGTCAATTTGCGGACTGCTCGGACCTTGACCTGCTTGGTACAGGTTCTCGCGCACCCGACGGGTCGCTGGCAAGGTGGCACGCCTCTGTGTTGGTGGGTGTGGGCACCACCTCTGCGATAGGTGTGCAAGGAAGGCGCGGCCTGGCCGGCGGGTCATCCGATTTGGATGATGTGTGCGGCGCGCCGTCGCGCCAAGGTTGAAACCGCGCGATGAAGGCGTCCTGCAGAAGACTGCCGTGGCCGGTCCGCAGCGTGATCGCGGGCACCACCGGCACGGCCGCTCTCTCGCTCGCCTACGCGGCCGAACGCCGGCTGCGCCCGCATCATCCCGGCCCGCTTGACTACGACGACAGCCTGGTCCCGGGACAGATCGTGGCGAGCATCATGCATCTGCCGCACGTAACGGCGCGCGAGGAGAACGAGCTCGGCCT
>DASYFZ010000659.1:0-4844 GCA_036000295.1 Solirubrobacteraceae bacterium | reverse complement strand
GTAGCTCTCGCGGCGGATCTCTCCATCGGTGACGACGTCGATGCCGGCCCGCTCCATCGCGCGGACCGCGACCTCGGTCGCGTCGTCCTGGGCCTGCTCGAGCAGCGGCGGCGCAATTCGCCACAGCTCCGGCGCGCGCACACGTGGCACCTGGCTCGCCAGTGCAGCGCGGTCGATCAGCCAATCCGGTTGCGGATAGCTGCCGACGACCTCGGTGGGTAGGAGATGACCTGAGATCGCGTAACTGGTATCACGTAACGATGGCCAAACGTCACACGGTTGAGATGCTGTTGCTGCACGACGGCAGTCCCAGGGACCTCGAGGCCCGCGAGCAGCTCGCCGCGGTGCTTCCCGGCGCCGAGGTCACCGAGCCCTCCGACGCCGGAGTGTTCGACGTGATCCTTGACGCCGACGACGAGGAGCAGGCGCTGCAGCGCGTATGGGACGCGGTCGCCGCTTCCGGCACGGACGACCACATCGTCTTCTTCGAGCACCCGGACCTGCCCGAGCACTGGCGGGCGCGCAGCGGCCGACCCGGCGGCTGATCGCTAAGACAAGCCGAACGCGCGGGCGAGAAACTCCGCCTGCTCGGCATACAGACCGGCCGGCAGTGACTGAAACCAGTTGCAGCCCTCGGGCGGGTCGGCGTCCGGCGCGGCAGCCGGAACCGTATGAAATGCGAGTCCCACCGGCGAGTCGAGCCCGTTCTCGTAGTGACTCGGATACTCGATGTAGCCGAGCAGATTGCCGACGGACACGTCGAGGCCGAGCTCGTCGCGCGCGACACGCCTGACGGCGTCGGTGAGGCGCTCGGCGAACAGCACCGTGCCTCCCGGGATGTGCCACGCGCCGACGTTCGGCGGAATGTCACGCAGCATAAGCAGCACGCCCCGCTCTGGCGTGTAGATCACGACCTCGACCGACAGCCGCGGCACACGGCTGAAGATCGCGTCGAAGTCGGCCTTGGGAAGCCACCCGGGCGGACGAGCAGACTCGGTCACGGACGGAATTGTCACGATCTGGCCTCGTCGGACGTTCTCAGGTCATGACCGAGCGACCACTGCGGCTATACGACTACGCGGCGTCCTGCAACTGCTACAAGGTCAGGCTGCTGCTGGCGCATCTCGGAATGCGATACGAGCGCATCCCGGTCGACATCTTCGCCGGCGAGACGCTCACCGATGAATACGCGCGGATGAACCCGATGCGCACCACACCGGTGCTGCAGACCCGGGACGGCAACTTCCTCGTCGAGTCAAACGCGATCCTGGTGTACCTGTCGTGCGGGACCGAGTATCTCCCCGACCGCTCGATCGAGCTCGCCGAGGTCGTGCGGTGGCTGATCTACGAGCAGACCGACGTCATCCCGATGATCGGCGGCCTCCGTTTCCGGCTGCTCACGGGCCGGCTGCAACCGGTGGACCCCGACGCGCTGCGCCGCGCCGCAGGCGCGCAGGAGGTGTTCGAGCTACTCGACGACCACTTGGCCGCGCGCGAGTTCTTCGTCGCGGACCGTTACACGGTCGCGGACATGGCGATCTACGGGTACACGCATCTCGCGCACGAGGCCGGCCTCGACGTGACGCCGTTTCGCCGGCTGCGGGACTGGCTGACTCGTGTCGAGAGCCAGCCGGGGTACATCGAGGACGTTGAGCCCTACGGCGCCAACGCCGCACCGGGCGCCGGCAGCTCGGTGTACGACTGACGACGGCGGGGGCTAGGGTTGGCCGCGATGCAGCGCTCGGGGATCTCCGAGACGGGCCAAGCCAGCCGCACAGCGGCAATGACGGCATCCGCACGGGGGGCGCACCCGCTCGCACACGGCCCGCGCGCCGTCCTCGCTGACTGGTTGGCGTGGCCGCTGGTCGGCCCGGAGGCCGAGTCGATGACCGTCCGGTCGCGGACGGTGTTCGGCAACAGCGCGCCGCTGCTCGCGACGTGGGTGGCCGCACGCTCGCGCTTTACCGAAGACTGGCTGGCCGCTTCGGGTGCGGATCAGTACGTGATCCTCGGGGCGGGACTCGACACATTTGCCTGGCGTCAGACAGGACACGTGCGCGTGTACGAGGTCGATCATCCCGCGACCCAGGCTTGGAAGCGCTCGCGCCTCGATGCACTGGGAGTCCCGGCGCCCACGGAGCTCGTCTGGGCGCCGGTCGACTTCGAGGCCGAGTCGCTGACCGACGGGCTCAGCCGTGCCGGCCTGAGCACCGGACACACGTTCGTCAGCTGGCTCGGCGTCGTCTCCTATCTCTCGCTCGACGCGATCCGGGCGACGCTCTCGGACCTTCCGCCGTGCACGCTCGCGGTGTCCCACGGCACGCCACAGGACATGCTGCCCGACGAGGTCACGGCGGTATCCGCAACGTTTCGCTCGATCGCCGTCCGCGCCGGGGAGCCACCGCTGACCCGGCTTGCACCTGAGCAGTTCGCGGACCTGCTCGGCGAGCACGGCTTCGAGATCCTCGAGCGCGTCGGGTACGCAGACGTCGAGCCGCGCTGGGGCCTGCCGGCGCTCAACATCGGCAACGAGCGCGTCGTGCTTGCCGTCAAGCGCCAGTAAGCCGGTGGATCAGTCGTCGAGCATGCTGAAATCCAGGCGGCGAAGGCGCTCGGGGTCGGCGAGGATGTCGATCTCGACGATCTTCCCGTTGCGCACGGTGATCGCTCCGACCGAGAACGGCTGCCCGTCGCGCAGCGAGACGATTCCGGCAGCGCCGTTGATCAGCGCGCGCCGCGGGCTCAGGTCGACGCGCGACCACGTCAGCGCCTGCCCCGCGACATTCTGAGCTCCCTGAACCTCGCGGGTGAGACCGCTGGCGCCGCCGTCGGCTCGCAGCACCACGTGCGGGTCGAGCACCGCGACCAGCGCGTCGAAGTTGCCGTCCCGGGCCGCGGCGAGGAACGCGTCGACCAGCTGCCATTGGGCGGTCAGATCGGCAGCCGAAGGGACCGGCGCGCCGCGGACACGGCGCCGCGCTCGGCTGGCGAGCTGACGCGCCGCGTCCGGAGAGCGATCGACGATCGGCGCAATGTCGTCGAACGGGACCCCGAACATGTCGTGCAGGACGAACGCCAGGCGCTCGGCTGGTGCCAGCGTCTCGAGCACGACCAGCAGCGCCAGACCGACCGAATCGGCCAGCAGCGCCTCGTGCTCGGGGTCCGTCCCGTCGGCCCGATCGACGACCGGATCGGGCAGGCGCACGTTAAGCGACTCCTCACCGCGGGTCTTGCGGGCCCGAAGCATGTTCAGCGACACATGCGCAACAACGGTCGTCAGCCACGCGGCCAGGTTCTCGACCTCGCTTGTGTCGGTGCGACTGAACCGCAGCCAGGCGTCCTGAACTGCGTCGTCGGCTTCGCTCAGCGAGCCGAGCATCCGGTACGCCACAGCCCGCAGACGTGGCCGCTGCTCCTCGAAGCGCTCGGCAAGCCAATCCTGCTCAACCATCGGTCATGTCCCTCCAGCCTGTCGCTGTCATAGCACCTGACCCGCCGGCGCCCGCCAATGTGACAGCGGCTATGAACGCAGCGCTGCGAGCAGGCGAGCACACGACTCGACCGCTCCGAATCGCCCGGCGAGCTCTTGCATCGCGGCCCGGTCGACGGGGTACGCGTCTCGGCGGCCGGCCGGCAACTCGATCGGCAGGTCGGCCACGGGCGGGACCACCCGGCTGGCGCTCTCCAGGTACTCGCGGTCGGCGTCGCGCAACTGCCGCTCGCGCAGGACGCCGGCGATGTCGCCGTGTTGCCGGATCATTGCCGCCGCGGTGACGCTGCCCACGCCCTTCAGCCCCGGAAGCCCGTCGGACGGATCGCCGCGCAGGATCGCGAAGTCGGCGTACCGCCTGCCCGGGATCCCGTAACGGCGCGTGACCTCGCTCTCGTCGATCACGCTCAGCCCAGATTTCTCCGGGTATAGAACGCACACGCGCGGGTCCTCGACCAGTGCAAACAGGTCCCGGTCTCCGCTGGCGATCTCGATCGTGCCCTCGGCGAGCCGCGACCACGTTGCGATCACGTCCTCGGCCTCGTACTCGTCGGCTCCGACGATGTCGACGCCGGCGGCCTCGAGGATCGCGCGGATCACGGGGATCTGGGGCTCGAGCCCCGTCGGCACCGGCTCGGCGACCCGGTGGGACTTGTAGGTCTCGATCAGCTCCACTCGCCATGCCGGGCGCCACGCGAAGTCGTCTGCGATCGCCAGATGCGCAGGCCTCCGCTGCCTGATCAGGCGTCCCAGGCGGTCGAGAAAGCCACCGATCGCGTTGACCTGCATCCCGCCGGGCCCCTCGACCGTTGGCTTGACGCCGTAGTAGGCGCGGAAGATCATGCTCGACCCGTCGACCAGCAGCCAGTCACATGCCATCCCGGAATTCTCCACGCTTGTGCTTTGCCGCTGAATTAGAGTCGGCCGCAATCCCGCCGCCAACATTGGAGGACCCACCTTGTCCAGCCTGCTCGACCTGACGGTCCAGGGCGACGTCGCGACGATCACCGACGAGTCCAAGCTGCCGCAGGTGAAGCTGATGACGCCCCTGGAGCTCTACCGCCTGTGGGAGCGCCAAAACTGGTCGTCGCACGAGATCGACCTCGAGCAGGACCTTCGCGACTGGGAGGCGATGGACGAGGAGCTGCGCGATGAGATGGCGTGGGGCCTGTCGGCGTTCTTCGTCGGCGAAGAGCGCGTCACCAATCAGTTCTCCGGGCTGGTTCTGTCGGCCGAGGACAAGCACGAAGAGGCGTTCCTGCTCACGCAGCAGGTTGACGAGGCGCGCCACGCCCAGCACTTCAACCGCCTCTATGAGGAGGTGTTCCGCTACGACGGCAGCTTCGAGGACCGG
>DASYFZ010000626.1:0-5490 GCA_036000295.1 Solirubrobacteraceae bacterium | reverse complement strand
GATGACGCCGTCCTCGGCGCCGTCGCGCACGCCAACCGCGACGAACACCTCGCCACCCCGGGTGAACGCGCACACGCGCTCGCCGGCTTCCACCGGCTCGTAGGCACCTGACACGAACGGCTCCGGACGCCGCGCCCGCAGTGTCAGGCCGAGCACGAGGCGCCGGCGCTGCTTGACCCGGAGTGGTCGGCCGCCCGCCTGAGCGGCGCCAAGTTCCGACCGCAAGCTGCTGCCGGCCCCCGACGGCGACGGGGGGCTGCGGCCGGGCGGGCCTCGCCACCGTCAACGAGGATCGGCGCGGCCACACACCCGACGCCTCCCTTGAACCCCTAAGCCGAAACCCCCTTGAACGCGTTGTAGGCGCGGTAAGCACGGGTGTGCAACGTTGTTCCCACTCTGACCGACTGCGAGGGGTTCCCCGGCCGCCCCGATAACCTTCGCTGCGCACATGATGATCGAGCGGCCTGCTTTCGACGTCGATGTGCAGGGGATCGATACCGGGACCGCGATCGCGGTCCGGGGCGATATGGACATCGCTTGCATCGATTCGCTCGATGCCGCGCTGGACCAGGCGCTGGCAGCTTCGCCGCGGCGCGTCACGCTTGATCTGCGCGGAGTGGGCTTCGTCGATTCCTCCGGCCTGAGGTTCCTGCTTCGAGCCAACGCCCGGTCACGCAACGAGGGGTGGGCGCTCGAGATCTACCGCCCTGGCGAGACGGCGATCAAGGCGCTGGCGGTGACCGGGATCCTCGAACTGCTCCCGTTCGTCGACGCGGGCCCCGGCGTGCCGGGCTCACCGCCCGGCGACCACGCCCCCGCCACGGCAGAGTCCGAGCGCACGCTGCGCCTGGAGATCCCGAGCACGCTGATGGCGCCGCGAACGGCGCGGGTCGCCGTCAAAGAGCTGCTCGCCGACCACCCGCTCGCGGGGCCCCGGGTCGACACGCTCACACTGCTCGTCTCCGAGATCGTCACCAACGCGGTCACACACGTCGAGCCCGCGGGTGAGGGCGTCGTCGAGTTCAACGTGACGGTGACGGCCGACCTCACCCGAGTCCGCGTCAGCGACGGAGGCGAGGGCTTCGAGTGGCCTGCGGAGTCACTGCCGCCCGGGCGCGTCGGCGGCGGCTACGGGATCGCGTTGCTCGACGGGCAGGCATCGCGGTGGGGTACGCGGCGCGTCCCTGGCCGCTTCACCGTCTGGTTCGAGCTCGACCACGTGCCGCGGCCGGCCGACGCCCGCACCCACGCGGACGTGGTCAGCTCCTGAATCGACGGCCGGACCCGCCCCGGGCTAGACGAGCTTCACCAGCAGCGCCGTGACGTCGTCGTGCAGGTCGCGACCGGGCGGGCGCATCTGCTCGATCACGTACTCGCAGAGCTCCGCTGGATCGTCGGGCCCCGAGCCGAAAGCGTCGGCCAGCCGCTCGAGCCCCACGTCGAGCGACTCGCCGCGGCGCTCGATCAACCCGTCGGTGTAGAAGATGACGATCGACTCCTGGTCGAGCGGCGCGCGGAGATCCCGGTAGACGATGTCCTCGATGCCCATCAGCCCCTCGCCGCCCTCCAGGTAGGTCGCCCAGCCCTCGCTGCTTCGCACGAGCGGCGGCGGATGCCCGGCGGTGGCCCACGAGATCGTGCCCTCGACCGGATCGATGATCGCGTAGACGACGGTGAACAGCTCGGTTTGGCCGAGCGCAAGCTGGTGGCGGTTGAGCCGCGTCAGCATCTCCGCCGGCGTCAGGAATCCGTCGTCGGCCAGCGCGAACGCGCGCGTGACGCTGCGCAGCTGCCCCATCGAGGAGGCCGCCGGAACGCCCCTGCCCGCGACGTCCCCCAACACCACGCCGAGCCTGCCGCCGGGCAGCGCGAATGCGTCGTACCAGTCGCCGCCCACCTCGGCGCCCGCGGCTTCGTAGTGAGCCGCCAGCTCGAGGCCGTCGATCGCCGGAAGCTGCTTGGGCAACAGGCCGCGCTGCAGTTCGACCGCCACCTGATGCTCGCGCTCGTGCAGTTGCGCACGCTGGATCCCCAGCGCGGCGCGCTCGGCGGCATCCTGCATCAACGATCGCTCGGAGGAGGTAAACGAGCGGCCGGCCGGGAGCCATATGCGCAGGACACCGGAGTGCGCTCCTTCGATCACGATCGGCACGTCGTGGCCGTGCTCGACCGCGGCGCGCGGCTTGCCCGGATCCAGGCGGCGTGCCGTTCCGTGCTCGGCGCGGAACGTGACCGGCTCGCCGGTGTGGCCGATGATCTCGACCTCGGCGGCCTCGGCATCAAACAGCTCGGCCAGGCGGACGGCCAGCTCGGCGAGCAGCCGCTGCAGCGACAACGACTCGATCGCGCCGCTCAGCGCCTGGAGCTTGGACAGGCGCTCGGCCATCGCCTCCGCGTGGGTACGCGCAGCGTGCTCCATCAACAGCTCTGCGCGAGCCTCCTCAGCCCGGCGGCGAGAGCTGAGGTCGACCCACTGCGCCAGCAGCAACGGCGCCGACAGGTCCGCCGGCTCGATCGACGACGCCACGAGCCCGACCCACACCTCGCCGCCGTGGGCGGGCAGCACGCGCAGGTCGAGGCTCTCGCCGGCGCCCAACTCCGGCCGCACATTCGCCTCAGCTACGCGGTCGAACGCGGCCGACACGCGGGCGCGATCCTCGGGATGACACAGGTCGAGGATCGGCACTCCCTCGAGCTCTGCCGGCTCACGGCCGACGAGCCGTGCGAACGCCGTGTTTGAACGGACGATCGCGCGCTCGCCATCGAGCATTGTCTTGCCGATCGGCGCCGCCTCGAACGCCGCGCGCAGGAACGTCTCGGAGCGCTTCAACGCCCGGCGGTTCTTCTCGAGCTCGGCGAAGACGGCAACCTTGGACCGCAGCACGCCGGGATCGAACGGCTTGAGCACGTAGTCCACGGCGCCGACGCCGTAACCGCGCAGGACCGCGCCGATGTCGTCGTTGGCAGCGGTCAGGAACACGATCGGAACATCGCGGGTGCGCGCCCGGCCTTTGATCAGCTGCGCGGTCTCGACCCCGTCGAGCTCGGGCATGCGTACGTCGAGCAGGATCAGCGCGACGTCGTGCTCGAGCAGCAGCCGCAGCGCCTCGTGCCCCGATCGCGCCATCAGCAGCGGGTAGCCGAGCGGCTCCAGCACGCCATCGAGCGCGTTGAGGTTCTCCTGGCGGTCGTCGACGACCAGGATCGGCAGGACGCTGACCGCTGTCAGATCTTCCGTCGCCGCCATGCCCTCAACTTGGTACGTCACCGGCGTTACACGTCAAGCCAGACCCGCATCATCGACACGAGCTGGTCGACATCGACCGGCTTGGTGATGTAGTCCGAGGCGCCGGCGGCGATCGCCTTCTCGCGGTCGCCCTTCATCGCCTTGGCGGTCAGCGAGATGATCGGCAGGTGCTCGAAGCGCGGCATCGACCGGATCGCGCGCGCCGTCTCATAGCCGTCCATCTCCGGCATCATGATGTCGAGCAGGATCAGGTCGGTGTTGGCGTGCTGCAGCAGCCGGTCGATCCCCTCGCGGCCGTTCTCGGCGAACACGACCTTCATCCCGCGCTGCTCCAGCGTCGAGGTCAGCGCGAATACGTTGCGGATGTCATCGTCGATGACGAGCACCTTGCGGCCCTGCAGCGGCGCGTTGCCGGTCCGCAGCGCGCCGATCATCCGCCTCGTGGGCGTCGGCAGCTGCGCCTCGACGCGGTGCAGGAACACCGCCGCGCGGTCGACCAGCCGCTCGGGGGAGTCCGCCACCGCCATCACCGCGGTCTTCGACAGCGCGTCGATCCTGGCGCGGTCTGTGTTGGGCAGCTTCGCCGGCAGGTAGGCGATCATCCGCCGCTCGCGCAGGTCCTCGTCGACGGCGACCTCGCGCAACAGCTCGATTGTGGGCGCAGGGTGCTCCCCGACGATCACGACGACGAGGTCGTAGGGCTCGCTGCGCATCCGGCCGAGCGCGTCCCCGGCGTCGATGCGATCGAGCGCGACGTTGTCGGCACCCCCCAGGAGCTCCACAGTCTCATCGTCGAGGCGCTCATCCGGCGCCTCGATCAGCGCGATCCTGCGATGCGAGACCTCGCCCATACGCTCGAGTTCGGCGAGCGCGAGCTTCAGCGTCGCGTCGTCGACCGGGTCCTCGATGAACACGGCCGCACCGGCGCGCAGCGCATCGATCCTGGCGGCCGAGTCGCCGATCATCACCACCGGGACGTGGCGCGTGTCCGGATGCTTCTTGAGCTGCCCGAGCACAGGCTCCACGCGCGCCATCTCCCCGGCCAGTACCACGGCCGCGGGACGGTGCTCGCGCGCCATCCCCAGTCCCGCGGTCGGACGGGCGGCGATCACGCCCTTGGCGCCCTGTGCATGGACGGCGTCCATCAGCGACCGTGCGCGCTCGGTCTTGGAATCGATGACCAGCACCACGCGGTCGTCGGGGACGAGCAGCGCCGAGTCGTCGGCGGCCGGCTCCTCGAACGCCGGCGGCGGGCCGCCGTTGCCGCGTGCCGGTGCCGCGGCCAGCAGGAGCTCGCCGCCGGCGCGCGGATCGATCGCTGCGTCGACCACGCGCTCGGTGAGCGGCAGGAACAGCTCGAACTTGCTTCCCTCGCCCGGGGTCGACTCCACCTGGATCTCACCGCCCAGCAAGCGGGCGATCTCACGGGAGATCGACAGGCCCAGGCCGGTGCCGCCGTACTTGCGAGAGGTGGTCCCGTCGGCCTGCTGGAAGGCCTCGAAGATCGCCGACAGCTTGTCGTCGGGGATCCCCACGCCGGTGTCTATGACCGCGAACGAGATCACGTGCTCGGCCGCGCGCAGCGTGTCGCTCATGAAGCCCGCAGGCTGAGCGCGCCCGATCGCCAGCGTGACCCCACCACTGTTCGTGAACTTGAAGGCGTTGGAGAGCAGGTTCTTCAGGATCTGGCCGAGTCGCTGCTCGTCGGACACGATCGACGGCGGCAGCGCGGGGTCGATGTCGACGGTGAACTCGAGACTCTTCTGTTCGGCGACCTGGCGGAAGGCACGCTCGGCATCCTCGTAGATGTCCGACAGCGCCACCGGCGCCATGTCGACCTCCATGCGGCCCGCCTCGACCTTGGACAGGTCGAGGATGTCGTTGATCAGCGACAGGAGATCGTTGCCTGCGGAGTGAATCGTGTGCGCGAACTCGACCTGGCGATCGGTCAGCAGCCCGTCATCGTTCTCGGCGAGCAGCTTGGACAGGATCAGCATCGAGTTCAGCGGCGTCCGCAGCTCGTGCGACATGTTCGCCAGGAATTCGGACTTGTACTTGGAGGACAGCGCTAGCTGGGCGGCCTTGTCCTCCAGGCCGCGCCGGGCGAGCTCGATCTCCTCGTTCTTGATCTCGATGTCGCGGTTCTGCTCAGACAGCAGCGACGCCTTCTCCTGGAGCTCGTCGTTGGTGTTGCGCAGCTCCTCGGACTGCTTCTGGAGCTCCTGGGTGAGGCCCTGCGACTG
>DASYFZ010000602.1:0-1543 GCA_036000295.1 Solirubrobacteraceae bacterium | reverse complement strand
CAACGGCGTTCGTCAGATCAACCTGCTGCTGATCCCGTCGGCGGCCCTGATCCTGTTGCTGGCCGTCCCGATCACGCGCCTCGTCTACCAGCGCGGCGAGTTCAACGCGGAGTCCACCCACCTGGTCTCGGTGGCGCTGTTCTGGTTTGCGTTCAGCCTCCCGTTCGGCGGCGTCAACCTGCTGCTGACGCGCACCTTCTTCGCGCTCAAGCGGCCGTGGATCCCGACGCTGTACGCGGCGATCAACATGGTCGTCGACATCATCGTCAGCATCGCCCTGTACAAGCCGCTGGGGATCAGCGGACTGGTGATCGGGACCGCCGTGGCCAACGCGGTGATGACCGCGTTGCAGTGGCGCCGGCTGAAGATCGGCTTCAACGGGCGCCTGGAGGGGTCGCAGACGGTGATGATCACCGTGCGGGTCCTGGTCGCCTCGGCGATCATCGCCGTGATCGCGCGCCTGATCTGGGAGGTGTTGCGCAGCCTGCTCGGGGAGTCATTTCCGGCGGAGCTGATCTCGGTCGGAGCCGCGGTCGGGGTCTCGCTGGCGCTCTACGCGAAGCTAGTGCTGGCGATGCGAATCCCGGAGGCCCGGCAGATTCAGGACCTCGTGGTGGGCCGCCTGCGCGCGCGCTCAAGCGGGTGAGCGACCCGCAGTGGGCGCTTCGCGCCCGGCGAAATACCCTTGTAAGTGGGAAACATGGCTGACCAGGCACACATCCGCAACTTCTCGATCATCGCGCACATCGACCACGGCAAGTCGACGCTCGCCGATCGGATCCTCGAGCTCACGCACACCGTCGACCCGCGGTCGATGCGTGCGCAGCTGCTCGACTCGATGGACCTCGAGCGCGAGCGCGGCATCACAATCAAGGCGCAGGCGGTGCGGGTCTTCTACGAGTCTGCGCACGACGGGCAGACCTACCAGCTGCACCTGATCGACACGCCCGGCCACGTCGACTTCACCTACGAGGTCTCCCGGTCGCTGGCCGCGTGCGAGGGGGCGCTCCTGGTGGTCGACGCGTCCCAGGGCGTCGAGGCGCAGACCGTGGCCAACACCTACCTCGCGATCGACGCCGGGCTCGAGCTGATCCCGTGTCTGAACAAGGTCGACCTGCCGGGCGCCGAGCCCGAGCGCGTCGCCGAGGAGATCGCCGAACTGCTCGGCGAGCCGGCCGACCAGGTTCGCCGGATCAGCGCCAAGACCGGCGAGGGAATCACCGACGTGCTCGACGAGCTGATCGCGCGGGTGCCGCCTCCCGAGGGCGACCCCGACGCGCCGCCGCGGGCGTTGATCTTCGACTCCGAGTTCGACCAGTACCGCGGCGTGATCGCCTACATCCGCGTGGTCGACGGCACGTTCACCAAGGGTGACGCGATCGTCGCGATGCAGGCCGGCACCGAGGCCGAGATCGACGACATCGGCTTCTTCACGCCGCAGATGACGTCGGCCGATGCGCTGCACCCAGGCGAGGTCGGATTCCTGATCACGGGCATCAAGGACGTCACCAGGCTGCGCGTCGGCGACACGCTGACCGCCAAG
>DASYFZ010000581.1:0-2348 GCA_036000295.1 Solirubrobacteraceae bacterium | reverse complement strand
CCGACGGGACAGCGAGTCGAGCGTCACGGCCGCGAGCAGAACCAGCGCCGTGACGATGTACTTGGTGCCGGCGCTGACGTTCAGCAGGCCCAGGCCGTTGTCGATCATGGTGATCACGATCGCGCCCAGGAACGCGCTCTTCACCGTGCCGCGACCGCCGAACAGACTGGTCCCGCCGATCACCGCGGCGGCGATCGAGTAGAGCAGGATCGTGCCGCCGCCGGTCGACGTGTCGACCGAGCTCAGCCGCGACGCGAGCACGAGCCCGCCGAGCGCCGCCATGAAGCCCGAGATCGCGAACACGACGATCTTGATGTTCGCGACGTTGATTCCGGCTCGCCGTGCCGCCTCGGCATTCCCGCCGACGGCGTAGATGTGGCGGCCGAACCGGGTCCGCTCTGCGACGAACGTCCAGATCACGTAGCTGCCGATCATGATCAACGTCACGTAGGGCAGCCCGCGGTCGGAGTTGGCGATCACGACGACGGCGATCGCCGCAATCGCGAGGATCACGATCCGCACGACCACGAACAACATCGGGTCGTTCGGCAGGCCGGACTGCCGGCGCCGGACGACGTTCGACAGTTGCTGGAACGCATAAGCGGCGACCAACGCGATCGCCACGATCCAGGACAGCGCGGCCGACATGTACTCGTTGGCGATCCCGTTGATGAGGCTGTTCTGGATCACGATCGTGCCCGAGCTGCCGATGATCAGTAAGAGCACCCCGTTCCAGCCCAGCAAACCCGCGAGGGTGACCACGAACGATGGAACACCGACCCGGGCTACGAAGAAGCCCTGTAACAGCCCGATCGCGATCCCCGTGCCGAGCGCCAGGGCGAGGGCCACCGATGTCGGCACGCCCTTGCCCGGCTCGAGCAGCAGCGCCGCGATCACGGCGCCCATGCCGCTGACGTAGCCGACCGACAGGTCGATCTCGCCGAGCAGAAGCACGAACACGATGCCCGTGCCGATGATCATGATCGCCGCCATCTGCGCGATCAGGTTCACGAAGTTCCCCGCGGTCAGGAAGTTCGAGTTGCGGGCCTGGAAGTAGATCGCGATCACGATGATCCCGACCACGATCGGGAGGGAGCCGAGCTCGCCCTCTCGCAGCGCCGCCACGCGCTGGCGCGCGAATTCGGCGAGCGAGACGCGCTGCTGGGTCTCGTCCTGGAGCGGCGCCTCGGGCGCCGGTGCGGTCGGCGAAGTCGACGCGCTCATGCCACCACCCCTTCCATGCCGGGCACCTGTGAGAGCTGACCGGCGGTGATCGCCTCCACGACCTCGCGCTGAGTGGTCTCGGTGCGCTTGAACTCGGCGACCGTCTGCCCGAGTCGCAACACCGTGATGTAGTCGGCGACCTCGAAGACGTCGCTCATGTTGTGGGAGATCAGGATCACGGCGAGGCCCTGCGTGGCCAGCCGCTTGGTCAGGTCGAGCACCTGCCTGGTCTGGGCGACCCCCAGCGCCGCGGTGGGCTCGTCGAGTATGACCAGCTTGGAGTTCCACAGCACGGCCTTTGCGACCGCGACCGACTGACGTTGACCCCCCGACATGGCGGCGACGGGCAGGCGCACCGACTGCAGGGTGGTCACCGAGAGGTCCCGCAGGACCCTGCGCGTCTCGGCCTCCATCTTGGCCTCGTCGAGACGACGGAACGACGACCGCGTCTCGCGTCCCAGGTACATGTTCTCGACGACGTCGAGGTTGTCGCACAGCGCCAGGTCCTGGTAGACGACCTCGATTCCAAGCCTGGCGGAGTCCTTCGGCCCGGCGATCGTTACCGGCGTGCCCTCCCACAGGACCTCACCCTCGTCGAGCTGGTAGATCCCCGAGATCGACTTCGTGAGCACCGTCTTGCCCGCGCCGTTGTCTCCGACCAGCGCCATTACGGTTCCAACGTCGGCGTGCAGGTTTGCGCCGCGGAGCGCCTGGACGGCGCCGAAGTGCTTGAACGCCCCTTTGACCTCGAGCAAGTGCTCGCTCACAGTCTCTCGCTCCCTCCTGTGGTGCGGACCGGTGGGGCGCCGCGAGCGCCCCACCAACCGCATTTTTCGTCGTTAGATGCCGTACTTAGTGCAGAGCTTCGCGTAGGTTCCAGAACAGATCTCGTTCTTGGTCAGGAACCCGTCCTTGATCACCGTGTCCTTGATGTTCTTAGCCGTCACCGCCACGGGGGTCTCCAGCAGCGCCGGGGTCTTGACGCTGCCGTTCTGGACCGATCCGTTCGACGGCGGAGTCTGACCATTGTCAAGCGCAATCGCAACCTTCGCGGCGCCGTCGGCCTCCTTCTTGACCGCCTTGTAGACGGTCATGCACTGCTGGCCGGCGAGGATGTGCTGGAT
>DASYFZ010000570.1:0-2583 GCA_036000295.1 Solirubrobacteraceae bacterium | reverse complement strand
CCCGATCCCCCTTCACGCTGCCCAGGCCAGCCTCCTCGCCGCCCTGTCCGCCGCCGACCCGCAGGCCGCCCGACGCGCTGTCTACCGCATCGCCGAAATCCCCTTCTGACCCGCTAACGCCCGCCAGCACCAGGGCCGAGGGGGACGCCGCCCCAGCGGCCGTGACCGGCAGTAGAGCGGGTGCTTCGGGCCGACCCGGCGATCAGAGCCGGCGCCGGAACCCAGCCCCAAATCCGTCCATGACCCCGAACCGTCACTCTGGGGCTGCACGAGCGTGACCGCATCGGGTGCTCAGACGGATGCAGCCAACGACGTGACCGGATCGCCGCCGGATGGCGCGGCATCAACCAACCATGGCTCAGCGCACGCCGAGAACATCCGATTCGGGCGTTCGGACTCGGCCCGACGTCGTCGCAGAAGCCCAACGCTCGGCGGACGCCGTGCCGCCTCGCACCGAGCCGATAACCCGGTCGGGACCGTACGGAGCAACTAGCCTTGAACTATCGAGCTCACCTCCGCGCTTGTACTGAGCGGCGGATTCCGGTGAGCGCAACGGACGGTCCCCCGGCCGAGAATAGGAATCGCCGTGAAGAAGATCTTGGAGCTCCTGCTGTGCATTCTGCACCCGATCGCGGTCGTCCTGATCTGGATCAATCTGCTGATGCGCCGCGACCTCGGCTTGATCGCCAAGCTCACTTGGGCGATCGCCGCAATCGTTCCGTTCGTCCCCTTCGTCTACGTCCTCACAGGCAACGATTTCATCTAACCCTCCCGCTCGAAAGAGTGCTGCGTCAACACCGCGTCAACGACCTGCTCCGACTCCGAGGGTGTCGTAAGACGATCGGCGAGCGGACGGTTCGGAGCCGGCCATGAGTCCCGGGTCGGCCCCGCCGACCGACGTCGCATAAGCCGAACGCCCATCGAAACACTCAGGGGAGTGTCCGAATATCTGTGTAGGCATGACCGAAAGGAACCGTCATGCCTTCATCTTCAAGAGATCATCTGATTGAGAGAGGGAGCCGTTTCTCTGGTGGGGTGGGCGCCGGTGAGCCGCCAGGCGAGACGGCGCCCTCGCCTGGGATCCTGGACAGCGTGCCGGAGGAGATCCGCCGCCAGCTCCCTGACGATGTGGTTGACCAGCTGTTGGCCGGCGCCCGAACGGAGGAGGGAGATCGTCGGGCCGGGTGGGCTGTTGGCGCAGTTGACCCAGCGGCTGGTGGAACGCGCGCTCGAGGTTGAGCTCACTGATCACCTGGGCTATGAGCGTCACCAGGAGCCGCCGGGCGGGACGGGCAACCAGCGCAACGGCCGGACCTCGAAGACGCTGAACACGGAGCACGGGCCGGTGCAGATCCAGACACCACGGGATCGTGATGGGAGTTTTGAGCCCAAGCTGGTGCGCAAGCGTCAGCGGCGGTTTGAAGGGTTTGACGAGAAGATCCTGGCGCTCTACAGCCGGGGGATGTCCACGCGGGATATCGAGGCGCACCTGCGCGAGCTCTACGGCGTCAATGTCGGCCGGGACCTGATCAGCCGGGTGACCGACGCGGTCATGGACGACGCGCGCGCCTGGCAGCAGCGGCCGTTAGACGACGTCTATCCGGTCGTGTTTCTCGATGCGCTGGTCTTGAAGGTCCGTGACGGCGGCAGCGTGGTGCGCACGGCCTGCTATCTCGCGCTCGGTGTCGGGATGGACGGCAGCCGCGAGGTGCTCGGCTTGTGGTTTCAGGAGGCCGAGGGCGCGAAGTTCTGGGTGCAGGTCCTCGCCGAGCTCCGCCACCGCGGCGTCTCAGACATCCTCATCTGCTGCGTCGACGGGCTCGCGGGGTTCCCGGAGGCGATCGAGGCGGTGTTTCCCCAGACGGTGGTGCAGACCTGCATCGTGCACCTCATCCGCGCGTCGCTGCGCTACGTCCCACGCCGGCAATACGACCAGCTCACAAAAGATCTGCGACCGATCTACACCGCCATCGACTCAGACCACGCACTGGCCGCGCTGGACGCGTTTGAAGCCAAGTGGGGCGACCAGCTCCCGCCGGTCGTCAAGGCCTGGCGAGACGCCTGGGAGCACGTCATCCCCTTCCTGGCGTTCCCCCCCGAGGTCCGCCGGGTGATCTACACCACCAACGCGATCGAGGCGCTTAACCGCCAGCTGCGCAAAGCGATCAAGACCAAGGGCAGCTTCTCCACCGAGGACGCCGCTCGCAAACTCATCTACCTCGCCATCCTCAACGCCCTGCCCCAATGGACCCGGACCCGCGGCTGGACCAAAGCGCTGCTGGCGTTCAAAATCCACTTCGGAGACCGACTGCCCGACTGAACGCCTACACAGTTACTCGGACGCCCTCACTCTAGGTCTGGGCGTCAGATCGGCTCCTGTGCGGCTGGTCTCGGCCGCGTCGTGTCTCGATCGCGCTTCGGGGTTGGCTGCGACTATCGGACCGGGAGTGGTGCTTACACGCTGGTTTAGTCCGGATGGTCGTGCCAGCATCTCTTGTGTTGGGAAATTGGGCCGAGGGAAGGCGATGGCGATGGCGACTACGACGACATCGAACGGGGAAGGCTCGACTGCGGCTGCGAGAA
>DASYFZ010000567.1:0-1906 GCA_036000295.1 Solirubrobacteraceae bacterium | reverse complement strand
AGCGTGCGCCAGCCGGCAAAGCTGGCGCAAGGCGGCGGTCGCCACACCTCGACCGGCAACTCGCTGCGCAACTCGATACCCGACCCTGGCTGAGCCGTCGACGACGTCGTACAGGTTGAAGCGCCCAGAGACGGTCCCGTCGTGATCGACGAGGACGTGGAAGATGCACTCGCCGCCGTCCTGCTCCATCAGGAGCTCGCGGTGGCGCTCCGCATATCGCTCATAGAAATCGTCGCCGCGGTCATTGATGAACCGAGCGAAGTACGTCCGATTCGCCAGCTCAAAGGCACGAACCGCATCCATGTGATCGCCACGAACACGCTGAAGCTGGCACACAGGCCAAGCCTATTGACGAGACTCATCCGGCAGAGCGGTCACGGAGAGCACGTGGCTGGAACAGGCGTGATCCAGCAGTACGCCGTGGCTGGCGCCGGCAAGCGCGATCATGACCGCCACGGCCGGCACGAGCACAGTGAGTGCAATGCCGTCTTACCTTCTCGGCACCTCAGCGGGCCCGTCGCACAAACCGCCATGGCTCAGTGGACGTCTCGGTGCCCGATCAGGGCGACGGAACCCGGCTGTGGCTGCGTCGCATAAGCCGTCGAACGCTCTACGAACGTCGTGCGGGGCGGCCGCGTGCCCTGGGTTTGCGGGGAGCGGGGAAGGCGTGGCTGCGTGCGCGGGACCTGCTTTGTTCGCCGTGCGAGCGTCGTGGCGCGATCTCGGCTCAGCCTGGTCAACCCGTGGGTTGAGTTCTGAGATCAACCCGGGGTTCAACCCTCGGGCCGACGACAGACGGGCGCTTGAAGCAGATCATGGCGCCTATGACCATTACCGATTACCTCATCAACGCAGTGTTTGTCCTTATCGTCTTCCGTCAGGCTCGCGAGCGCGAGCTCGATCGTCGGAGCGTGATCATCTCGCTGGCGATCGTCGCCTACGTCGCCCATCTGTATGTGCACGCGATCCCGACCGTCGGGAACGACCTGGTGCTGATCGGCGTGCTCGGGGCGGTCGGCCTTGCGCTCGGCATTGCCAGTGGTTTCGCTACGCAGGTCCGTGCCGGCGAGAATGGTCTCGCGGTCGCACGGGTGGGCTGGATCGCGGGCGCTCTGTTGATCGCGGGGATCGGCTCGCGGATGGTGTTCGCGTTCGCTCTCTCCCACGGCGCGCACCACGCGGTCGCCAGCTTCAGCATCGCCCACCGGATCGGAGCTGCCGCCTGGCCGGTGGCGCTCGTGATGATGGCGCTGCTCGAGGTCAGCACTCGGATCGCGATCGTCGGGCTCCGCGGCCGCCACGCGATGCAGTCCAGCGTCGCGCTCCCCGCCGCGGCATGACCAGCGATCGTCCCACGTCCCAGTCTCCGGCCCGCCCCTGGCGGGCCGGATCGCGTTCTATCGTCCCCATCGCGGTGACCGAATCAGGGCTAGGCTCAGGGCCGGGCAGCGAGCGGATCGTTGAGGCTCGGGCGCGGGCCGAGGAGCGCCTGCATCGCCAGCGACGGTCGCTGCGTCCGCTCGGCTGGGCGGTCATTCTCGTGGTGGTGCTCGGCAGCGCCAACAGCCACCCGGTGCCTGGACTGCACGGCAAGGGACTGGCGGTGACGGTCGCGCTGTGTGTGTTCGCCGCGATGCTGTTGATCGCAGTCCGCGACAGCTTTCCCGAGCGCAGCCTCAGGCTGCAGGCGGCTGTGATCGCGGTGATGGGCGCTGCGGGTGTCGCGATCGCCGGGCTTCAGCTTAAGGGAGCCACCGGCGTCGCGGCTGGGGTGGCGGCGTTCTTTGCGCTCACTCGGCTGCCGTTTCAGGCTGGCGTTGCGCTGGCTGGTGCGGTGACCGTCGCGCTCGGTGTCGTCACGGCGATCGCCGGCAGCTCGTCGTCGGCTGTCGCGGCCGAGTTGCTG
>DASYFZ010000562.1:0-6207 GCA_036000295.1 Solirubrobacteraceae bacterium | reverse complement strand
GCGGCGTGCGCGTGAGGGCTTCGCACCAACGCGGCATGTGCGCAGTGCGGACGCTCGATGTCATCGACGTACCGCGCCTCACCGCGCAGCACCCTCGCATCCTCCCGGCGAGTGACTGCCTCGCCGATCATCCCAGGCGGTCGCTCAGCCAGTCGGCGATCAGCGGGCGGTACTTGAACGGGATGTTGTTGCACACGTGCGTGCCCTCCTCGTAGAGAACCCACTCACTGTGCGCGAGCGCGTCGGCAACACGCTTGGTCTCCTCCCAGGGGATCACGCGGTCACGCGCTCCGGTGACGATCAGACAGGGCTGCTGCACGGTGTCGGCAACGCCCTCGAGGCTGAGCCGCTTGGCTCGGTCGCGCGCCTCGTCGTCGTTTGCTGAGCGGCTATAGCAGGCGAATGCCTCGCGAGTCAGTGACGGCTTTGAGTCCCAGCCGGCGCCCATGTCGTACGGTCCGCTCACGCCGGCGATCGCCTTCAGACGCGGCTCGAAGGCCGCCGCCCGCACCGCGTAGTACATGCCGAGGCTGACTCCGGCAGCTCCGACGCGTTTCATGTCGAGCTCATGGCGGTCGGCCAGCGCGTCCAGTGCCGCAGTGACAGCGACCTCGTAGTCGTGCCGGATCGGCGAATGAAACCCGCCCTCTCCCTGGCCCGGACCGTCGAGTGAGAGGGTCGCCATCCCGCGGTCCAGGAACACAGACTCGATCGCGTAGAACTCCTCCTTGGTCGAGTCAAGGCCCGGGATCACCACGACGAGCGCAACCGGAGCGCCGTCCGTTTCCGGTAGCCGCAGGTTGCCTACCGCGAGGCCCCCGTCGAATTCAGCCTCGAGCCGCTCGGCGCCAGTGTCCAGCAGGGCATGAGCGTCGTACAGGGCCTGGGCTGCAGCCTCCGTGGCGCGCCGGTTCCGGTCTGGATCGATCACCCAGACGAACTTGGAGAAGTGGTAGCTGATGGCCGCGCGCAGGTATGCCTCGCCGGCACTCCGCCTGTGGCCGTCCGCTAGTTCCTGCTCGGCGAGGCCCCGGTGAACGTCGGCCGTCGCGGTCCACGCATCGAGCCAGTCCTCCCAGCGCTCGATCGCGCCGGTGGTGCGCACGAAGTCGTTGAAGTCGACGCCGTTTGAGATCAGGCGCGAGGCCCAGTTGTCGATCGCCGACTGCACGCGCGCGTCAGGCACCCGCGGCAGACCTCCTCATCGCCCGTCGCCCGGTGCCACCGTCGAGCCGCGCACGACCAGCGTGGGCTCGAGCAGGATCTCGCGTGCGACCTGCGACTCGCCGGCGAGACGCTCCAGCATCAGCTCGGCGGCGACGCTGCCGATCTCGCGGTGGGGAATCCGCACCGTGCTGAGCGCCGGCCTCAGCCGGTCGACGAACGGCATGTCGTTGAAGCCGACGATCGAGATGTCCTCGGGACAGCGCACGCCGAGCTCCTCCAGCGTGTCGTAGCAGCCGATTGCCAGCAGATCGTTTGCCGCGACGATCGCGGTGAGGTCGTCCGCCGCATCGAGCAGCTCGGCGCAGACCCGGGCCCCTTCGGCCTCGGTGAACCAGTTGCTCAAGCGAACCTGGTCGTCGCGCACCTCGAGCCCGGCGGCGCTCATCGCCTCCACAAAGCCCAGGTATCGCCTGTGCCCGGTCGACGTGTTCTGCGGCCCGGAGACGTGCCCTATGTGCTTGTGGCCCAGGCCGGCGACATGCTCCACGGCGAGGCGGATGCCCTCCCGGTCGTCGACCGCGACAGAGGGCACCGAGCCGTCCTCGAGGCTGCGGTTGACGAGCACCAGCGGGGTGCCCGCCGCGGTGACATCCGCGAGCAGCTCGCGGTCAAGTCGCGCGGTGGCCGAGATGACCCCGTCGACCTGTCGTGCGAGCATTGCCTCGAGATGCGTGTGCTCGCGCTCGGCGTCGTTGTCGGTGTTGACGATCAGCGGCGTGTACCCCGCCTCGTCGAGGCGGTCCTCGATCCCGCGCAGGATCGGCGGAAACAACGGGTTGGTGATGTCGGGAATCAGCACCCCGATCGTGTAAGAACGGTTTGTCTTCAGTCCGCGCGCGATCGGGTTGGGCCTGTAGCCAAGCTCCGCGGCGGCTCGCAGGACGCGCTCGGCGGTCTCCTGGTTGACCAGCGACCGCGTCTCGGCGTTCAGCGCGCGCGACACGGTGCCGGGGTGCACCTTCGCCACGCGCGCGACGTCTCGGATCGTGACCGGGGCTCGCATCCGGTGAATTATCGGGTCACCACCCGCCTCAGGCTCCACCCGCGTGCGCCGGCTGGGCACCCGACATCACCTCCTCCGGGTCTGACCCCAAGTCGGTCAGCATCACGATCGCGGCGTTGCGCCCGGGCCCGCCGGTGACCGAACCGCCCGGATGGGTCGTGCCGCCGGTCTGGTACAAGCCCGGGATCGGCATGCGGTGCTGGGCCCATCCAGGCGCCGGCCGCAGCGCGCCGCTGTGGCCCAGCGACCGGTCCCCTCCGTGGAATGTCCCGTGCCACATGTGCGGGTTGGAACGCTCGAGGTCCGTCGGCGTGACGATCAGTTCCCCCAGAATCTTCTCGGAGGTCATGTTCGGAGCCGCGCGGCGTAGGTGCTCAAGGTGCACCGCGGCGATCTCGTCGCGCAACTGGACCCATTGCCCGGGGCCGCCACCCGGGTCGTACGGCTGCATCCCGAGGATCTTGACCGTGTGCCGGCCGTCCGGCGCACGCGTGGGGTCGGCGACCGTCGGCGCCGGGAACAGCAACCAGGCTCCGTCGCGGACCAGAACGCCCTCCTTGACGTCTCTGCCCATCCGCACGATCTGCTCAGGCCAACCCGCGACGCCGGCCGATACCGCCGTCAGCTGCGAGCCGTCGGGCAGCGGGTAGCGGGGAGGCTCGGTCGTCACGTAATGCGCTGCGAACGCGGCGACCCCCTCGTCGTAGGTGTCGATGGCGTAGAGGAAATCGTCACCCCAGGCATCGGCGGGCGCCATCCTCACCAGCTCCTTGACATGGACCGTCGAAAGCACAGCGTGCCGCGCGATGTGTCGCTCGCCGTCCTCGGTGTCAACGCCGACGCAGCGGCCGCCGCTGAGCACGAGCCGGGTCACCCGCCGGTTGCACAGCACCTCACCTCCCCCGTCTTCGATCACCTCAACCAGCGCGCGAGCGAGCTCCCCCGAGCCGCCGCGGGGGATCGTCCAGCTACGGCGCTGGCGACCGAACACGATCGAGTAGGCGAGCGGACCGGAGCCGGCCGAGTCGACCGGCTGTCCGGTCTGGAACGCCATCCACAGCATGAACGCCTGGACGTGCCGGCTCTCGAACTCGTGGCGCACCACGTCCCAGGTGCTGATCGCCGCGCGGCGCCGCCAGCGTGCAGCGCCCGGCCGACCCTCCAGCATCTCGTCGAAGCTCGGGCCAAAACCGACCGGAGTGAAGCGCTGGCGCGCGAACACGTCCTTGACGGCGTCGTACTCGGCGATCACCCGCCGGTAGGCCCCGGCGTCGGCCTTTGAGAAGCGTGCGATCTCCTCGCATGTCCGCTCGAGGTCCAGCCACATCGTCAGCGACTCGCCGTCGGGGAACACGACGTGTCCTACGGGGTCGGGCTCGATGTACTCGAGCCCGTGATCGGCGAGCAGCCCGAGTTCGTCGCGCAGAAGCAGCGGGTTTGTCTGGATCAGCGTGTGGCCGGTCGAGCAGCTGTCCAGCAGATGGCCTGCGAACAGCAGCTCCTCGGAGGCGACGCCGCCGCCCGCGACTGCTCGCGCATCCAGCACCCGGCACCGATAGCCCGCGCGCGTCAGGTACGCGGCGGCGATCAGGCTGTTGTGGCCCGCGCCGGCGACGACGACGTCAGCGTCGGCGTTCACGAGCCCGTGGCGTCCGACGTCACCGCCCCGCCGAGGTACAGGGCGCCGATCTCGGGATGCTCGAGCACCTCGCGGCCGGAGCCGGCAAGGCGCACGATGCCGTTCTCGAGCACGATGCCGTGCGAGCTGAGCTTGAGTCCCGCGCGGGCGTTCTGCTCAACCAGCAGGATCGTCTTGCCCTGGCTGTTCATCAGCTCGACCATCTCGAACACGACCTGCCGGGTCTGGGGATCCAGTCCCATCGAAGGCTCGTCGAGCACGATCAGCGTCGGGTCGAGCATCATGCAGCGGGCGAACTCGACCAACCGCTGCTGTCCCCCGGACAGGCTGCCTGCCTTCTCGCCGGCCCGCTCGCGGACGATCGGGTAGAGCTCCTCCACGGTCTTCAGCCGTTGCGCCACGAGCGCGCGGTCGTTGATCGTAAACGCGCCCATCTCGACGTTCTCGCGCACGGTCATGTCCGCGAACAGGCTGTGCGCCTGTGGCACGTGCGCGATTCCCCGGGCCAGTATCTGCCGGGGCGCCAGCCCCGAGATCACCTGGCCGCCGAAGCGGATCTCCCCACTGCGCAGGCGCAGCAGCCCGCTGACGGTTGCCAGCAGCGTCGACTTGCCCGCACCGTTCGGGCCGACGATGCACGTGATCCGGCCTTCCGGGACGTCGAGTGAGACTTGTTTGAGGATGTCGCCGCCCCCATAGCCTGCGACGACGCCGTCGACACTGAGCAGCGGCTCCGGGCCGCCGAGCTGCTCACGCGGCTTGACGATCGAAGACGCCACCGTCACGCGAGGACTGACGGCCGATGCCTCGCCTGTCTGCGAGACAGTCTCGAGCTGGGAAGGGTCGTCGTCCCCGCCGCCCAGGTACGCGTCGAGCACGGCGGGGTTCGAGCGAACGACCGCTGGGCTGCCCGTGATCAGCGACGTGCCCTGGCTGAGCACTGTCACCTGGTCGCACAGGCTCATCACGAACTCCATGTTGTGCTCGACGATCAGGAACGTCTTGCCGGCGCCGTTGAGCTCGGTGATCCGCTCCGCCAGGTGCTTGATCAGCGTCGGATTGACCCCGCCGGCGGGCTCGTCGAGCAGCAGCACGGCCGGGTCTGCAACGAGCAGCGACGCCAGCTCGAGCAGCTTGCGCTGTCCGTAGGACAAATTCGATGCCGGCTCGTCGGCGAGACGGCCGATGCCCACGAACTCGAGCAGCTCCGTCGCTCGCCGCTTCTCCGACGCCGAGCCCGAGCGGCGAAGGACGCCGCGCAGCCAGCCCTGCTTGCGCTGGGTGGCGACCAGCATGTTCTCGAGCACCGACAGCCGGCCGAACAGCCGCGTCAGCTGGAATGTCCTACCCATCCCGAGCCCGAACACCCTGTCGGGTGGGGCGTTGGTGATCTCCATGCCGTTGAAGCGCACCTCGCCCTGCTGGATCCGCTCATAGCCCGTGATGACGTTGAACAGCGTCGTCTTGCCCGAGCCGTTGGGACCGATCAGGCCGTGGATCTTTCCCTCGCTGACCTCCAGCCCGCAGTCCGACAGCGCGTGTACGCCGCCAAAGGACTTTGACACGCCGGCGACCTCGAGCAGCGCGCTCATCGCACCGCTCCAGCCACGCCGCGACGGACGGACGGCTCACGCGTGGCGCCCGGGTCCAGTGCACGAGCCCGTCGATTGGCCAGATACTGGCCGACGGTCGGCACTACGCCACGCGGGAGCAGCAGGATCACCACGAGGAACAGCACCCCGTAGGCGATCAGGTACGTACCCGTCCCGGAGAGGGTTTGTGTGAAGTACTGCTGGAGCGCCTCGAGGACCAGCGCGCCGAGCAGCGGGCCTACCAGCGTCCCGATCCCGCCGAGGAAGGCCATCAAGGCGATCGAGATGTCAAACAGAGGGTCGTATGCGAACTGCGGATAGATCTGGCCGATGAAGTAGAAGTAGAGCCCGCCGACCATCCCGACCGGGAACGCCGACAGGACGAACGCGATCAGCTTCACGCGCCTGGTCTTGACGCCGAGGCCCCGCGCACGGTCCTCGTCGTCGCGGATCGCAAGCAGCTGCAAGCCGAACCGCGAACGGCGGACCGCCCACGACATCGCCACGGTGAGGACCAGGATCACCAGCGCGACGTAATAGAAGGGCTGGTTGTAGTTGGCGGCGGTGAACGGCGCGAAGGGAAACGTGATGCCCGAGGTCCCGCCCGTGAAGGACAGGTTGAAGGCGGCCAGTTGGAAGATGAAGAAGATCGCGATCGTGACCACCACGAACGTGTGGCGGCGGGTGCGCAGCGCGATCAGACCCACCGGGATTGCGATCAGCGCCGCCACCAGTCCAGCGAACGG
>DASYFZ010000527.1:0-6968 GCA_036000295.1 Solirubrobacteraceae bacterium | reverse complement strand
GCGACGGGCCTAACGACGCGGGCCTCTCCCGCCATCATCTCGTCCGGGCCTGTGAGGCCAGCCTGCGGCGGCTCGGCACCGACTACATCGACCTCTACCAGCTCCACAAGTGGGACGGCAGACGCCTCTCGAGGAGACGCTCGGCGCCCTCGAGCACCTCCTCCAGAGCGGCAAGGTGCGCTACGTCGGATGTTCGAACTTCGCTGGCTGGCAGGTCATGAAGGCGATCGGCATCGCGCGGGCGGAGGCGTTGCAGGCCCTTGTCAGCCAGCAGGTGTACCTGTCGCTGCAGGAGCGCTCGGCCGAGTACGAGATCGTCCCCTTGCCGTACAGGTTCGCGATCAGCCCGTGGTGAGCGGCGTCCGTCGCCCACGCGAGATACTGCATCGAGTCCTGGGCGGCTCCGTTCGCCGCGCCGAGGTAAACGCGCTTGTTGGCAGCCGCGTCGACCGCGTCTAGCCCGAACAGTGCGAACGACGCCAAGGCGAAGACCGTCACGAGCACCCACTCCGCCCCTGTCAAAGGCAGACGTCCGGTCGGTCTCGAGACAGTGCCGTGGACGGACAGCTTCGGCGCCGGTCCGGCCGGCTTTGTCGGAGACGGCACAGCGAGAAACTCGCAGCGCAGAGGGGAGCTCGTCAAGCCCGACACGCTCCGCGTGCGCCACCTCGGCGGGAAAGGGTCTAGTCAGCGAAAGTGGCGGGCCGCTTCTCGAGGAAAGCGGACACCGCCTCGGGCGGAGCTTGCCCGTGCAACGCCATGATCTGCTGACGATCCTCGTACTCGATAACAGCCTGTTGCGAGGGAATCTCGAGCGCGGTCCACATGCCCTGCTTGGTGAGCCTGATCCCCCAGGGTGCCCACTGAGCAATCTGTCGGGCACACTCGAGCGCCCGGTCGATGACCACGCCGTCCTCGACCACATCGGCGACGAGCCCGATCCTGATCGCTTCCTCAGAGCTCACTCGTCGCGCAGTGAGCATCAACTCGTGAGCGCGCGACGCGCCGATCAAACGCGGCAGCAGCCAGCTCGTCGCCATGTCGCAGTTGGAGACTCCGATGTTGACGAAAGCACATCGGAAGACCGCAGAGCTCGCGGCAAAACGGATGTCGGCGCCCAGCGCGAGCGCTAATCCGATCCCCGCAGCGGGCCCATTGACTGCGGCGATCACCGGCTGTGGTGTCAACCGGAGCTTGTGAATCAGCCGCGACATGTGCTCCTGGTTTCCGAGGTGATCCCGTGCGGAATCGGCCCCGTTGTTGCCCGGCGCCTGACCGTATCCACGTAGATCAACGCCGGCGCAAAACCCACGGCCGGCACCAGTCACGATGATTGCGCGGCACGAACGGTCTGCCGCGACGCGGTCGAGCTCAGCGTGAAGCGCCGTGCAGAGCTCGGCAGTCATCGCGTTGAGCTGCTCAGGACGGTTCAGCGTGAGTAGGTGCACCTGGTCGGCGATGCGTTCGCAGAGCAACACGTCGGACATCGATCTCTCCTAATCGGTGGTGTTGTTCAGTCGGTCCGAGACGCGTCTTGGAGTCCGCGCAGGACCGTTTGCCGCCCGTCACGCCAGGGGAGGCACGCGGGCAGCACGTAGGAAGTCGTTTCGCTCGGGCTGTTCTCGAAACCCGGCCGCCACCCGAGTCATGATCTCAATCCAGTCGATCGCCTCGAGCCTGTTCGATGCGAAAGCCTCCGGCGGGGCCGGAGGCGATTGGCCCCGATCCGAACGATCGCCGCGTCGCCGAAGCGTTCGTGGCCTTTGTGCGGGCGCGAGAGCCAAAGCAATCGTGACGAACCGGGGGGCGAGATCTCCGCTTGTCGGTGGGTGACGTAGGACAGCAACCTGCGGTGTACCGGGATGCGGTTGCCAGGCAGGGTGCTGATCTGACGGGCGGCTTGAGTCAGTGGATCGTGAAGCTCCTGGTCGCTGGCGTCGGATCGCTCCCACCGGCGTTGAAGGCGCGCACGAGGAAGGTGTAGCGACCCCGCCTGAGACGCGTGTAGCTCTTTGGCGAGCGACACGGCCTGTACGACGGTCTGGGCTTCTTGTGGTGGCGCTTGGGCTGCTTGACGAGTGCACACCGAAAGCCCCTACTGGTGCCAACTGCTTTGAACTTGAACGTCGCCTTACGCTTCCTGCTCGAGACCTTCTCGCCGGTGACCCTTGTGTTGGGGGCCAAGAGCGTAAACGTCGCGATTACGGTTTGGTCGGCATTGGTCGTGACCGTGCAAGACGGCGTGCCGGGGCACGCACCCGACCAGCCGTCAAACTTCGAGCCGAGGGCGGGCGTCGCGCTCAGCCTGACTGTCGTTGCGGGCGCATAGCTAGCCGTGCAGCTCGAGCCGCAGTCGATCCCGCCCGGACTGCTCCTCACCGTCCCACTCCCTGTCCCTCGCCTGGAGACGGTCACGGTCTGCTTTGCAGCGGTGACCCGGTATAGGACTACAGCGTCGGGTTGCACGAGCGCGCTGATCTCGCCGTTTGTTGTTGAGGTTTGGTTCGTCCATACGTTCAGGAGCGTGTAATGGCTGGCCTTTGGTAGGCCGGCGGCGGTCGCGGTGGTCGTGATCTGCTGAGCACTAGACCCGCGGTTGAATAGCGCGACCGCGCGGGCGCCGCCAGCCAGCGGTTTGACCCACACCTGCTGCCCTGGAGTGGTTTTTGACAGCGGCCAGCCCTGGGCGCCGAGAGCGTCTTGATCGATCGCGATCACCTGCGAGTTCTTGAGCATGTCGATGCTGGTGGACGACAGCGAGCGTGGGTCGCTGCCGAGGATCAGTGGCGCCGCGACCATCGCCCACATCGAGAACTGCGATTGCGCCTGGGTGCTCGTCATGCCAAGTTCAGGACCGAGATAGTCGGGGTCGTTCCAGTGACCCCAGCTGATCCCAGACGACCCAGGAGCGCCCGCCGCATTTTGGATGTTTGGGTATGGGGTCGAGTTCTGATCGAGGTTCCTCAGAACCCACTGGAACTGAATGTTGCCTTTGTAGCCGATATCCGTATCGGTCCGCCAGCTCTGCGCAAGCGCCGGCGCCCACGAGAAGGTGTCCCAAGAAGAGTCCGCGTATGAAGGAACCGTTCCGTTGATCTTCCCCGGCGTCCAGAAGTTGCATACGTTGAGGATCATCGGGCGCGGGGCGGCAGCCACCGCCTGGGAGAACTGCCCGTACAGTGTCCGGGGGTCGTTCGGCGGCTTGTCCAGCCACTGCTGTCCGGCGCCGCAGAAGTCCACCTTGATTGCGTCAAAGCCCCAGTTCGCGAACTGGTTGGCGTCCTGCTGGTAGTGGCCGTACGACCCCACGCCCTGTCCATTGCAGCCGCTGGTGCCAGCATCGGTGTAGATCCCCGCATCGAGCCCTTGCGCATGAAGCCAAGAGGTCAGCCCGGACATACCGTCCGGCCATTGAGTCGAATCGACGATCAGGTTCCCGTTGCTGTCCCGTGCGCCCGTAGCCCAACCGAAATCGAGCCACACGATCTTGTAGCCGGCTTGCGCCAATCCGCTCGAGATCAGCGACCCAGCCACCGATTTGACCGTCGCCTCATTGAAGCTCCCGCCGACCCCGTAATAGGTGTTCCAACCCATGTACGGAACCGGATCCGCCGCCAGGGTCGCCTTCGCCGCACTCACCCCGACTGCCAGCACAACCACGAGGGCTCCAAGCCCTGAAATAAACGCCACCAACCGTCGACGAACAGCCGGCACAGAAACAATCGCCCCAATAACACAATGCATAACGCCCTCAACGCGTCGCAGCCTAAGGCGGGTCGCCGACTATACGCCTCACTGGCGTGGGCGACGGAATTGCCGTCGCGCTTCATGACCCGCGAGCGATCGGTCTGGCGCTAGAGCTCGAGATGCTGCTCCCGCCTCATTCGACCCGCCGGAACCGACGCTGCCACCGCGCTCGCGCTCCTCGCCGCCCGCCTCGCCGGCGGTCACTGGAATGCTCTCGGTCCAGACCTCGACTGTGACCTCAGGGCGGCCCTGTAGGTTCTGCCACCAGTCAGGACTCGAGCTCGAAGCTGCCGCCGCTTCGCGATCAACCGGCCGACGTCGGCGTGATCGCCCGGCGGGGGAGTGAGATCCGACGACGGCTCGTGCCCGATACTGGCAGCGGTCTACGTGGCGTTCGGACGTGGCGAGCCGATTGGAGCGCGTAGGGCTGCGTCGATTTCCGCCTGTTGATCGTCGACTTTTCCGATCTCGAAGGAGCGCGGGTCGGAGTGGTCCCACTTCACCTCGACCAGTTGGCGGTACCTGAACGGTGGCGGGCCTGGTCTCCGATTACGACGAGCATCTCGTGGCAGCCGAGCGCCCTGCCTTGTGCGGATACGAGGGCGGTCGCGTGCCAGAGCCCTAGTGGCCGCGGTCGCTTGATGAACGCTTGAGCCACATGGTCAATCCTTCACCGGGTCCAAGATGTCGGAACCAGCGGCCCGTTCAGTCAATCGCTCCCGGATCCAGTGGGCTCACGCCTCGTGGCTTGTCGCACCCGCGATTGTTGCCATCGCAACAATCGCGCTGGCCTTCCGCCCGCTGTCGCCGCCGTACGACCTGGCGGTCTTTCGTGGAGCCGGGCACGCGTTGTTGCACGGCCTGCCGGTCTACCCGAAGGTCGGCATGCCCACGGTGTACTCGGGATCGGCGTTTGTATATCCGTATTTCGCCGCTTGGGCATTCGCCCCCCTCGCGTTCATATCACTTGGGCTCGGGGCAGGCTTGTTCTTTGTGTTCTCCGCCGGTGCGGTGACGCTCGCCGTCCTGGCTGTCGCAGACCGTGCGCAGCGCTGGTCGGCAGTGCTGGTTCTCTGTGCCTCGTTCACCATCAGCGGGCTGCAGCTGGGTGCGCTCAGTCCGCTGCTGTTCGCCGGCGCGATCTTCCTCTGGAAGCTCCGTGATCGTCCGCTTGCATTTGCTGCACTGGCGGCGCCAGTCATCGCGTGCAAGCTGTTCCTGGCACCACTGCTCCTGTGGCCGCTCCTCGCAGGTCGTCGGCGTGCCTTCGGTTACGCGCTAGGGGCGCTCGCCGGGTTGCTGGCAGCGAGCTTCGTGCTCTCCCCGCTCGGGCCCATCAAGTATCAGCAACTGCTCTCCGCGCTCAGCCTGCACGAGGCCCGCGCCGGGTTCGGCATGGTCGGGGCGCTTATGAATATCGGTCTTCCGTCCCTAACCGCCCAGGCGATCTCGATCATCGCGGCGATTGCCGTGCTCGGTCTGAGCCTCGTTGGCTACAGGCGCACTCACGACGAGCGTGCCCTGTTCTACGGCGGCATCGTCGCATCGCTCGTCGCGTCCCCAATCGTCTGGAGTCATTACCTCGTCGTGCTCTTCGCCGCGCTGCTTGTCGCGCGGGTGCAAGCACGGTGGCTCCTGCTCGCGGTGCTCGCCAGCTGGGCGATCGCGCCGCCTCACGGGCAGCAGCTGGACACCGACTTCATCGGCGGAATCGCTTCGTCGGGCACGTGGTCGGTCGTGGTGGCGGCATCAGTCGTCCTCATGGTCAGCTCGCCGCAGCGAGTGAGGCGTAGCAAGGACAGAGCGACCTGAAGCTTGCCGGCCTACGGCCCGCAGTCCGCAGCGAGCAGGCCGGACGGCGTCACCGTCACCGAGGTGTGGGAAACCCGCGAGCACTGGGAACACCGGCACACCGCATCCGTCAAACCGCACCTCCCAGCCGACGTTCCCGAACCGACCACTTTCTAACCGCCGTCAGACCGGACGAGTCCTCTGGCGACCAGGGGGTCACGCGCGCCGCCCGTGCTCGACGAGCGCTATCGCCACGAACGCGATGGCCCACTCGTGACTTGCCGGGCCACTCCGTTGTCGCCGATGCGATTACCGGCGCGGTGATCGACGGATCACCAACGCGATCGCCCGAGAGATGCGCGTTCCGCGGATAGGGAGACCGCGCGGGCGCTCGCGCCTAGCGGCTCGACTGGACCTGAAAACGTGGGCCGGGCCCGTGGTTTGTCGCTGACCGGCTTCGGAGGCTCGAAGGAGGGCCAGCTCAGCGTGGCGCACCGGTGTCAGCAAGGCAATACGTGGCGTTCAGGAGATATTCAGAGCAGCTGGTCATGGTTGCGCTCGCATGGGCGCAACTCGTCCCAAGGCGGCCTTCGTCGCACTTGCGGCCCTGATAGGCATCGCGGTCGCGGCAGTCGCGCTAGCGGTGTCTGATGCAAACGAGCGCGATGCGGTGAAGCGCGAACAGGCCATGCCGCGCAGTGCCGACGCACATCCTCGTTCGCGCGCAACGGCCCGGGAGTCGATCACGCTCGGTCGTTCCGTGAATGGCCGGCGCATCGGCGCGGTCGTGATCGGCTCTGCTGACGCCCCCGCGTCAGTGTTGGTGGTCGGCTGCATACACGGCAACGAGTCGGCCGGCATCGCGGTCGCCGACCGCATCGCTCACGATCGGTTCCCGCCGCGCTCGAGCATCTGGATCGTCCGCGATCTCAACCCCGATGGCGTCGCCGCCGACACCCGCCAGAACGCCCACGGGGTCGACCTCAACCGGAACTTCCCGTACGCGTGGCGCCCCCTCGGGACTCCAGGCGACCAGCAATACAGCGGTCCGCGCCCGCTGTCAGAGCCGGAGAGCCGGATCGCATCCTCATTGGTCCTGCGGCTGCGCCCGCGAGTCACGATCTGGTTTCACCAGCCCGAGGGCGTCACCGACTTCTCAGGCGGCGCCATCCGGATCGAACGGCGCTTCGCGACCCTCAGCGGCCTGCCGCTGCGACGGCTGCCACGCTATCCCGGTAGCGCCACGGGCTGGCAAGACCATCGACTCCCCGGCACCACAGCCTTCGTCGTCGAGCTTCCAGCCGGCCGCTTATCGGCTCGCGAGACCCAACGCATCGCGAACGCCGTGCTCGCGCTTGCCTGAAAAGCCTCTCGGCACCTCGGCGCAACCGCTTCTGCCTTCCGCTCATGCCGACGCGCGTGATCGCTTC
>DASYFZ010000523.1:0-2798 GCA_036000295.1 Solirubrobacteraceae bacterium | reverse complement strand
CTCTGGCCTGGGCACCGCGACCACCGCGCACGCCGCATCGTGCATCAGGGCCTCGCCAGTGCTGCCGAGCAGGACACGCTTCGCGGGACCCCACCGCCGTGAGCCAATCACCATCAGATCGACCTCAGCCGAAAGCTCGAGCAGCGCATCGGCCGGCCGGCCCGAGACAGCCTCGGCATCGACGCACAGCCCCGCTCGCTCGGCGGTCGCCTGTGCCTCACGCCGCAACGAGTCCTTCTCCTCGTCCACGACGGCAGTCCAATCGCGCATGATGTCCCCGATCCAGACATCTCCCCACCCGACGGTCGGCATCCGGTCGTCGACGACACCTCGCACGCACAGGTCGGCGCCGCACCCCACTGCGACCGAGCGCGCCCAGGCGAGTGCGGCGTGGGACTCCGGGCTGCCGTCGTAGCCGACTCCGATTCGCTTGAACCCGACATCGCCGAGCTGGTGTAGACCACGCGGCGCGATCGCGAGCGCACATTCGAAGTGACACAGCAGCTGGCGTGTCCGCTTGCCGATTCGCACGTGCCCAGCAGGGGCGTGGCGGCTGGACCCGACCACCAGCAGATCGCGATGTTCGTCCCGGACGACGCGGTGCAGCGCCCGCGCCACCGAATGGTCGGTACTCACCACAAGGCGGGCATCCGTCGCAAACGCGTCCCGCGATTCCATCAGTGTGTTTCGCGCCTGCTGGTGCAGGCTCTTCCAGTCCAATCCCTCGGGCACGACGATCATCGGATTCGGATGAACCGCGACAAGCATCATCGTTGCGCCAGTCGCCCGCGAGATCGCAGCCGCGAGTGCCGCGGCATCGAGTCCTTCGGAATAGCCGTTGATTCCAACCGCTATGCGGCGGGCCACCTGCGTGGCAGAGGCCTGGTCATCGGCGGATGTTGAAACTGGGGTCTTCATCTCGTCCTCCGGTCATACAGCGCCAGCCGGCGCCCGAAGCGCCCTGGCGAGCCTCGTGCCCCACTCGCGGGCCCGCTCGAGCTCACCCTCTGCGAGCGGCCCCTCGGCGTCCTTGACGATGAAGCTCTCGGTCTCGAGCAGCGTGTAGCCGTGCCGACGCAACCGGCGTGCGATGCCGTGCGATGCCGCGCCCGTCAGGATGGGCGCGGCATCCGCGCGTGTGTCGAATGCGGCCGCCTGAGCATTGGCCACCTGCGGAAGGTCGGCCAGCCAATCTCGTAGTCCCGGCCCGTCGCCTGCACCCGGCTCGACGTCGCCGTGGGCGTTATCGAGTGCCGCGGTACGGCTTCGCATACTCGTGAGCCCGTGGACGTGAGTCGGACCTCCCACCACCAGCAGGTCCGCCTTGGTCACGCTCGAGACGACTTCGTGGATGGATACCGCCCGGGCATCCCCGAGTCCCGCGGCGATCGCCTCGGCCACCTCGCGGGTGTTTCCGTAGATCGATTCGTATACGACGATCGCGGTCATGGCTCACACCAGCTCGGGAACCGGCGCCAGGACTCGTTGGGCCAACTCAACCAACCGGGCCGAATAGCCCCACTCGTTGTCGTACCAGGCGACGACCTTCACCTGCGAGCCGTCGATGACGGTCGTCAGCGAGGCATCGAAGATCGCCGAGTACGAGGAGCCCACGATGTCCGCTGACACGATCGGGTCTTCCGTGTAGCAAAGGATGCCTGTGAGCGCTCCTGTATCGGCTACCTGCCGGAACGCGGCATTGACCTCTTCCTTGGACGTGGAACGCGACGCCTCGACGGTCAGATCAACCAGCGAGCCGGTGGGAGTCGGTACCCGCACGGCAAAGCCGTTGAGCCGTCCATCGAGCTCGGGGATCACCAGGCCCAGCGCCTTGGCGGCGCCGGTGGACGTGGGGATGATGTTCAACGCCGCAGCGCGAGCCCGTCGCAGGTCACTGTGGGGAGCGTCGAGCAGATGCTGGTCTGACGTGTAGGCGTGAATCGTCGTCATCAGGCCGTGCCTGATGCCAACAGCGTCGTTGAGGACCTTGGCGACCGGCGCCAGACAATTGGTCGTGCATGAGGCGTTGGAGATCAGGTGATGCCTGTCGGGGTCATAGACCTCGTCGAAGTTGACGCCCAGGACCACCGTCGCATCCGGCGGATCGTGGCCCTTGGCCGGGGCAGACAGGATGACCTTCTTGGCGCCGGCGTCAAGGTGGGTGGCCGCCGCTTCGCGGGTCCGAAAGCGGCCGGTCGACTCGATCACGACATCGACCCCGAGGTCGCCCCAGGGGAGGGCGCGCGGCTCGGTCTCGGCAAAGGTGCGCACCGTGCGTCCAGACACCACGATGCCGTCGCTTGATGCCACGACCTCGCCGGGAAAGCGCCCGAACACCGAGTCGTATCGGAGCAGATGCGCAAGTGTCTTGGCATCGACCAGGTCGTTGACGGCCACTACCTCGATGTCGGCGCCGCGCTCGTACGCAGCGCGCACGAAGCACCGTCCAATCCTCCCGAATCCATTGATCCCAACTCGTATTGCCATCGATGACCTCGCTTGATTTCGGCGTTGACTGCAACGCTACGCCGGGGCTGCAGCGAGGAAATCGTGGGCAGGGCGTGATCGTGATCGGTATTTATCCGCGGTCCTACGACCGTCGACAGCCGATTCTCAGAGGCGCAGCGAGGAGGTCGGCGGCGCGTGCGGAGCTGTCTTGATCCGCAGCCTCGCGTCTACTATCGCCACTCCGGTCGGGCCCGCGATCAGCGGATTACAGTCGAGCTCGGTGATCTCGGGGTGCGCTTCCACCATCGCGCTCACCCGCAGAAGCGTGTCCTCAACCGCCGCGACATCGC
>DASYFZ010000519.1:0-4261 GCA_036000295.1 Solirubrobacteraceae bacterium | reverse complement strand
CGTCGCGGGGGGCTCGCGACCGAGGTAAGCCTACGCCACACCGTGCGCGATCACCAAGTTTGAACCGTCGTGCGCCGCTATCGCAGGTGGTATGTTCCGGCGGGCCTTGAGCAGGAGGAGTCTCAAAAGCGCCTACGGGGTAGGCGTCGCAATCGCGACGATCGCGACGCTGAGCGCATGCGGTGGCGGCGGCCCGGCTCAGGACGCCAACGAGCCCAGCGGCAACTTCCCCGTACGGGCGGTCGCGACGTTCCCGAACTCGCAGCGCCTCGCTCAGCACACGCGGATGGTGGTGGTCGTCCACAACACCGGCAACAAGACGATCCCCAACATCGCCGTAACGATCTGCAACGTCACCTGCGCATACCCCGCCCCGCCCGGACAGGGATCTGCCGCCGGCGCGTTTGCCGCCGACATCAGCCAGCAGGGCGCCGCCAACCCGTCGCGCCCGATCTGGATCGTCGACACGCCGCCCCTCCCGTGCACCGCGCCCACGTGCAACCAGGGCAGCTCTGGCGGCGCGGTCACCGCCTACTCGAACACGTGGGCTCTGGGCGCGCTCGCGCCCGGTAGGACTGCGACGTTCGTGTGGCGCGTCACCGCCGTTCAGCCGGGCCTCCACACCTTGGCCTGGGAGGTCGCCGCCGGCCTCAACGGCAAGGCCAAGGCCGTGCAGGACGGAACGACGCCGCGCGGCAAGATCACGGTCCTGGTCCGCAAGGCGCCGGCCAAGACCTACGTCACGAACTCCGGCAAGGTCGTCAGCCAGAAGTAGGGGTTCCCGGGGCCGGATTCAATGGCCCATTGAGAGACGGGATGGGAGGTTGGGCTGACGGCCGGACGGGCAGCCCGCGAGCGCCCGGCCGGCGCGCGCTACGACGTGCTCGAGTTCTCCCAGATGTTCAGCGCCCCGTCGATCGCATAGCGATCGATCTCCTCGAGCTCGGCCGCATCGAAGTCGTCGGCGTCGAGCGCCGCGACGTTCTGCTCGAGCTGGCGAACGCTGCTGGCCCCGAGCAGTGCCGAGGTCACGCGCGGGTCACGCAGTGCCCAGGCGATCGCCATCTGCGCGAGCGACTGACCCCGCCGCTGGGCGATCTCGTTGAGCGACCGCACGCGCTGCAGGTTCTCGTCCGACAGCAGTTCGGACGAAAAATAGTTACCCCGGCGCACGCGCGAGTCCTCGGGGATGCCGTCGAGGTACTTGTTGGTGAGCATCCCCTGGGCGAGCGGCGAGAACACGATCGCGCCAACCCCCTCGCGGTCGAGCACGTCGAGCAGCTCGTCCTCGATCCAGCGATTGAACATCGAATAGGACGGCTGATGGATCAACAGCGGCGTGCCGAGATCACGCAGCAGCTGCGCGGCTTCCTCGGTGCGCCGCGGGCCGTACGAGGAGATCCCGACGTAGCGGGCCTTGCCGGAGCGCACGGCCGTGTCCAACGCCGTCATCGTTTCCTCGAGCGGCGTGTCGGGATCGAAGCGGTGGGAGTAGAAGATGTCGACGTACTCCAGGCGCATCCGCTGGAGGCTCTGATCCAGGCTGCCGAGCAGGTACTTGCGCGACCCCCATTCCCCATAGGGCCCCGGCCACATGTCGTACCCGGCCTTGGTCGAGATGATCAGCTCGTCGCGGTAGGGCGCGAAGTCCTCGGCATAGATCCGGCCGAAGTTGATCTCCGCGCTCCCGTAGGGCGGGCCGTAGTTGTTGGCCAGATCGAAGTGCGTGATTCCCAGGTCGAACGCACGGCGCAGAATCGCGCGGCTGTCGGCCAGCGGCCGGTCGTCGCCGAAGTTCTGCCAGAGGCCCAGGGAGATCGGGGGGAGCTTCAGGCCGCTTCGCCCGCAGCGGCGGTACTGGATGGACTCGTAGCGCTCGGGAGCGGCGAGATAGCGGGTCGGGGCGAGCTTGGAGTTGAATGGCATCGACCGCGAGTATTAGCAGCGCACCGGGCTTTCAGGCAAGCCGCGCCCCGATGCCATACATTTGACGCGGGCGCATAGTTACACGCGCGCCCGTGGCCGCCGCCGAGTAGCACCCTCTCCGACAGCAAGTCGCACATTAGGAAGGAAACGAACGCATGCCGCGCATCCGTCAGCAAAACGTCCTCGCAGCACAGTGGGCACCGAACGGAGGCGTCCTGGGCGCCCCCGACCTGACCCTCGCCGACAACCAGATCTTTGGCTACAACGTGTTCACGCCGGCCGTCCAGCAGCAGCGCCTGCCCAAGGACGTCTTCCGACGGCTGCAGCAGACGCTTGCCAGCGGCGAGCCTTTGGACACCACGCTGGCCGACGCGGTCGCGCTGGCGATGAAGGAATGGGCGCTGGAGCGCGGCGCGACCCACTACACCCACTGGTTCCAGCCGCTGACCGGGTCCACGGCCGAGAAGCACGACAGCTTCTACATGCCGACCGGTTCGGGAACGGCGCTTGCGGAGTTCTCGGGCAAGGAGCTGATCCAGGGCGAGCCCGACGCGTCGAGCTTCCCCACCGGCGGCATCCGGGCCACGTTCGAGGCGCGCGGCTACACCGCCTGGGACCCGAGCTCCCCCGCCTTCATCCTCGAGAACCCCAACGGTGCCGTGCTCTGCATCCCCACCGCGTTCGCGTCGTGGACCGGTGAGGCGCTCGACCACAAGATCCCGCTGCTGCGCTCGATGGACGCGCTGTCGAGGTCGGCGATCCGCGCGCTCAAGCTGTTTGGCGACGAGAGCTCGCGGCGCGTGTTCACCACGGTCGGTCCCGAGCAGGAGTACTTCCTGATCGACGAGCAGTACTACTTCCAGCGTCCCGACCTGATCACGACCGAGCGGACGCTGTTCGGCGCCAAGCCGCCCAAGGGCCACGAGCTCGACGATCACTACTTCGGGTCGATCCCGGAGCGGATCCTCGCCTACATGCTCGACGTCGAGCGCGAGCTCGCCAAGCTCGGAGTGCCAGTCAAGACCCGCCACAACGAAGTCGCGCCCAACCAGTACGAGATCGCGCCGGTGTTCGAGAACTCCAACGTCGGCTCAGACCACCAGCACCTGACCATGCAGGTGATGCAGAACGTCGCGCGGCGCTACGGCCTGGTCTGCCTGTTGCACGAGAAGCCGTTCGCCGGCGTCAACGGCTCGGGCAAGCACAACAACTGGTCGATGGGCACCGACAGCGGCCAGAACCTGCTCGACCCCGGCGACACGCCGAGCGAGAACCTGCAGTTCCTGTTCTTCTGCGCGGCAGTGATCCAGGCCGTCAACAAGCACCAGGGCCTGCTTCGCGCCTCGATCGCCTCAGAGCGCCAGGACCACCGGCTCGGGGCCAACGAGGCTCCGCCGGCGATCATCTCGATCTTCCTCGGTGCGGAGCTCGAGAAGGTGTTCGACGCGATCGAGCGCGGCGAGGTCTCGCAGTCGACCGCCGAGTCGTTCCTGGGCCTGGGAACGCCGGTGCTGCCGCCGCTGCCCAAGCACGGTGGTGACCGCAACCGGACGAGCCCGTTCGCGTTCACCGGCAACAAGTTCGAGTTCCGCGCGCTGGGCTCGAGCATGTCGTTGTCGCTCCCGAACACGGTCCTGAACACGATCGTCGCCGAGGCGATCGACGATCTCGCCGAGGAGCTCGAGAACTCTCTGCGTGACGGGCCAGTCCTCGAGATCGCGTTGCCCCCGATCCTGCAGCGCAGCTACGCCGAAAACAAGCAGATCATCTTCGGAGGCGACAACTACTCCGAGGAGTGGCACCGCGAGGCCGAGCAGCGAGGGCTGCTGAACCTGCGTGCGACCCCCGACGCGCTGCCGTACCTGATCTCCGATGACACCACGTCGCTGTTCTCCAACTACGGGGTGCTATCCGAGCGCGAGCTCGAGTCACGACACGAGGTGTTCCTCGAGCAGTACGTGACCAAGCTCAACATCGAGGCCGAGACCGCCGCGTCGATCGCTCGCACGATGCTGCTGCCCGCGGCCGCGCGTCATCTCACGATGCTGCTCGAAGCGCAGCTGACCGAGCTCGCGGGCGAGGCTTCCGATCTGATCGCCGAGTTCGCCGAGGCGATCAAGGCGCTCGAGGCCGCCAACCTCGCCGAGAACCAGCCGGAGGACCTGGCCAAGCACGCCGAGTTCACGCGTGACACGGTGATCCCGGCGATGGGTGCGGTACGCGAGGCTGCCGACAAGCTCGAGAAGATCGTGGCCGACGACCTGTGGCCGCTTCCGAAGTACTCGGAGATCCTGTTCATCAAGTAGCACGACGTGCCCACGACGGACCGGCAGGT
>DASYFZ010000508.1:0-2937 GCA_036000295.1 Solirubrobacteraceae bacterium | reverse complement strand
GAGCGAGCCGACGAGGACGAGGCGGTGATCGTCGTCAAGTCAGGCGCGCAGGACTACCTGGTCAGGTCCGAGCTGTCTCCGGCGCTGCTGCGGCGCGCTGTGATGTACGCGATCGAGCGCAAGCGCCTGGAGGCGCAGCTCGCACACCGCGCGCTCCACGACCCGCTCACCGGGCTGCCCAACCGGGCGCTGTTCCTCGACCGCCTCGGCGTCGCGCTGGATCGCTCGCGCCGCAACAACGCGTCGATCGCGGTCCTGTTCCTCGACGTCGACAACTTCAAGCAGATCAACGACTCACTCGGGCACGCCGCCGGCGACCGCCTGCTGTCGGGGCTGGCGGACCGGCTGCAGTCGATGCTGCGCCCGATGGACACGGTCGCCCGGTTCGGGGGCGACGAGTTCACGTTCCTGTTCGAGGAGCTCACGAGCGAGCGCGAGGTGATCCTGATCGCCGAGCGGATCGGGCGGGCGGTACGACTGCCGATCCATCTCGAAGAGGCCGACACCGACGTGACCGTCAGCATCGGCATCTCGATCGTCAGCGACCCGACGATGGCCGCCGAGGCGGTGATTCGCGAGGCCGACTCGGCGATGTACCGCGCCAAGCAGCTCGGCCGCTCGCGCTACGAGCTGTTCGACGAGACATCGCGCCAGCGCGCGGTCGACCGGCTCGAGCTCGAGGGCGCGCTGCGCCAGGCGCTCGAACGGTCCGAGCTGCGCGTGCACTTCCAGCCCAAGCTGTCGTTCGAGGCCGGGGCGCTGCGCGTGACGGGCCTCGAGGCGCTGCTTCGCTGGCAGCACCCCACGCGCGGGATGCTCGCTCCGAGCGAGTTCCTGCAGCTCGCGGAGGACAGCGGCCTGATGCTCGAGATCGGCCAGTACGTGCTCGCCCACTCGCTGCACCAGCTGCTGATCTGGCGCGAGCACCACCCGGACCTCACGATCACGATGAACGTCTCCGCGCGCCAGCTCGAGGACATGAGCTTCGTCACGCTCCTCGCCGGGCAGCTCGCGGCGGCGGGCGTCGACCCCCGCGCGGTTTGCCTCGACATCACCGAGCGCGCGGCGTCGCGAAACCCGGACGTCTCGATCCGCGCAGTCCAAGCGCTGAAGGCGCTCGGTGTGAAGATCGCAATCGACGACTTCGGCACGGGCTCGTCATCGCTGTCGAACCTCAAGCAGCTGGCGATCGACTCGATCAAGATCCACGAGAGCCTCGTCGGTGGCCTTGGACGCGATCCGGGCGGGGCGCCACTAGTACGCGCCGTGATCGACCTCGGACACGCGCTCGGGGTCGAGGTCGTCGCCGAGGGGGTCGAGAACGACGCACAGCTCGACGAGCTGCGCGCGCTGGGATGCGACGGCGCCCATGGCTTCCTGCTGGGCAGGCCGGTGCCGGAGGAACAGGTGCTGGAGCTGCTGTCCCCTGGCTCCGGCAGGCCGATCACGGCTCCTAATTAGGGCCGTAGAACAGCTCGCGTCGCCCTAATCCCGTTGCGCGATGCACGGGGCCCATCGGCTCCCCGTGTGACAAAGCGCGTGATAGGCGCGCCCAGCGGACCTGACCGCCCCCGGTGGGCAGGACGGCTCTGAGAGCAAGGATCACTGCGGTGTGTCCGTTTCGTGACTGGGTGGGACCGGGACTGGCCGTCTGAGCAGCGCCAGCTCGACCGTGAAGGCTGACCCGTCGACGGTCACCCGGCCTCCGTGGCGCTCGACGATCGCGGAGACGATCGACAGGCCGAGACCCGAACCCGGGCGCTCGGCGGAGTCCGGTCCCCGCCAGAAGCGCTCGAAGATGCGCTCTCGCTGCTCGGGACCGGGCCCCGGGCCCTCGTCGCTGACGGTGAGCAGTGCCGCATCGCCGCGCTGTCTCGCCGAGACCGTCACGCGACCGCCGGGCGGGCCGTGCACGAGCCCGTTCTCGATCAGGTTCTCGAGCACACGCGCCAGACCGTCCGCCTCGCCCTGAACCTCAAGCCCCTCAACGACCCCGGCCACGACCCGGTCGTCCGGGTGCGCCGCGACCGCGTCGCTCACCAGCCGCGCCAGGTCGACGGGCTCCAGATCCTGCTGCGCAGCGCCGGAGCGCTCGAGCACCAGCAAGTCGTCGACGAGCCGCGCGAGCCGGGCAGCGTCGCGCTGCAGGTCGGCGATCACCTCCTCGTCGGCGCCGTGGCGCGCGGCGTACTCGACGTTGCCGAGCAGCGCGGTGACCGGCGTTCGCAGCTCGTGCGAGGCGTCGGCGAGAAACCGCCGCTCCCCGGCGCGCGACGTCTCGAGCGACGCGAGCATCCGGTTCAGGACGCCCGTCAACCGGCCGATCTCGTCGGCCACCCCGGTCTCGGGCAGGCGGCGGCTGGGGTCTGCGGTTCGCTCGATCTCGCCCGCGGCGTCCGCGAGACGCCGCAGCGGGCGCAGGCCCCTGCGGGTCAGCAGCGCCGCCGCCGCGACCGCGAGCAGCGCCGCGCCGAGGCCGCTCAGGGCCAGCACGACCCCCAGATGCGAGACGGTGTCGGAGATGTCGGTCGTGTCCGACGCGACGAGCACGGCGCCGCCCGCGGCCGGGCCGCCGGCCTGCGCGATCGGCGCCGCATACACGCGGTATGGCCGCCCCGCGACGCTGATGTCCTCGAACCCGGGCGTGCCGCTCACGCGGGCGCGTGTCTCGAGCGGGTCTTCGGGCAGCAGCTGCGCACCGAGCGTGAGTGAGCGGGCCAGGATCCGCCCGTGGGAGTCGACGACCTGAACCGCGAGCTGCCGGCCCGATCCAGGTCCCTCGAGCGCGCCGGGATCGGTCAGCACCGCCGGCGCCGACACGGCCAGCTGGGCGACGTCCTGGGCGCGCTGGCGCAGCGCGCGATCAAGTGAGCTGCGCAGCTCGGCGCGCACGAGCAGCACCGTGGCCACCCCGAACAGCGCCACGGCCACCACGAT
>DASYFZ010000172.1:0-7235 GCA_036000295.1 Solirubrobacteraceae bacterium | reverse complement strand
GTCGGCGATCAGACCGCCGCGAGCGCGCGAGACGTGAAATGACGCTTGATCGCCGCCGATGGAGCTCGAGATCGCGCCCTTCGCCGCCCACGTTGTGGCTGACGAGCTCGACCCGGTCGGGTGACCGAGGGCTGGGCCTCGCGTCAGGGCCGCGACGCCGAACAGCACCGCGCTGACAGCCACGACGCTCGCCGCGGCGACGACAAGCATCTTCTTGACGGCGACTTGGCCGTCGAACCACACCACTGTTGAGTGCCCCATCGTGACTCCCGAACTCGGGCACTCCGCACTTCCCCGCAGCGCAGGGTACGCCTGACAGTGACCGTGCGCAAACGATGTGTGTCCAATCGCACGCTGCAGGGGCGGTCGTGCACTTGTGGCTGGTAAGTGATCGGCTTATGCTCGCCGCGTGGATCCCGAGCTCGAGGGAGAAGTCGAGCGGGCGCACGACGTTTCCGCTCCAGTACTCGACGCACCTGAACGTTCCCGAGACGCACAGGGCGCGCTTCTTCGTGCGGCGACCGGCATCGGCAACCGAGGGTTCACGCAGCTGGTCGCGCGGATGCGCGACGGCGAAGGGATCCTGTCGGGGGGCCTCGTGCACCCCGAGGTCGAAGCCGCGATCGCGGCGTCACAGGGAACGGGACGGCGCCTGGCGGACGACGTCTCGCGGAGTCTCGAGCCCGTCGTCGGCTCGCCCCTGAATGACGTGCGCGTGCACACCGACGACCATGCAGCCGCGCTGGCCCGCGCGGTTTCAGCGAGGGCGTTCACGGTCGGCAGCGACATCTACTTCGGTTCGGGTGAGTACAACCCCGGCACCCGCGACGGCGCCCAACTGATCGCGCACGAGGCGACACACGTCGTGCAGCAACGAGGCGCGCCGCGCACCGGTCCGCTGACTGTTTCCCAGCCGGGCGAGCCGATGGAGCGCGAGGCTGAGGCAGTTGCACGTGACGTCACTGCGTGAGCTAGCCGGCGGCTGGTTCGAGTTCCTCGACGCCCGGGTGCAGTCGGCGGTGCGCGCCGTCGCCGCGGTTGACGACAACCAGGACGACGCGCTGCGCGGGTTGTACATCTCCGACGACCAGGCGCTGATGCTGGCGGGAGACCTCGGGGCTCAGGATGCGGACCCTGCGCTGGCGAAGGCGGCCGATCGGCTCGGGCTCGACGCGCTCGACGCCGCGGTGCTGGCGGTATGTGCGGCGCCCGAGCTTCATCCGCGCTATGGCCGCCTGTATGCCTACCTGCAGGACGACGTCACGCGGCGCCTTCCCAGCCCGCGCCTGGTCGCAAGCCTGCTGACCGGCGAGGGGGTCGAGCAACAGGACGTGCTTGCGTGCTTCGCCCCCGATGCACGACTCGTGTCGGTCGGCGCGGTCCGGCTGCTCGAGCCCGATTCGGCCGTGCCCCTCGCCGATCGACCCGCCAAGCTCGCAGACCGTCTGGCGGCGTTCATCCTGGGAGCAGGCACGGGCCTGCTCGAGGCCGGCGCGCCGGTCGCCCTGCGGCGCGTTGCGCTCAGGTCGAGGATCACGGGGCGCGACGAGTCGGTTGCCGAGGTGGCTCGTTCGCTTCAGGCCGACACGCACCTGCCGCTCGTCGTCTGCGGCCCGGATGCAGCGGCGATCGTGGCGACCGCAGCCGGCCGGCCGTTGGTGCTGTTGGACGTGCGCGACCTGGAGCGACCGCGGGCCCTTGCCGACGCGACGCTCGCAGCAGCGCTCGAGCACGCGCTGCTCTGCTTCGACGGTCTCGAGGACCTGACCGCCGCCGAACGCTCGCGCCTGCTCGAGCACATCGACAGCCGCCGCGAGCGCTCTGTACTGATCGGCCACACGCGGCGCGAGGCGCAGGCGCTCAGCGATCGCACCGTGCTGCTCGTCGAGCCGCCGTTCCCGTCGTTCGCCGAGCGCCGCACGGCGTGGGAAGCGTTCAGCGGCGCGACCGAGGCCGCGGATGTCGCCGCCAAGTTCCGCTTGTCGGTCGAGCAGATCCTCGCCGCAGCCGAAGTCAGCCGGGTGGCCGCGCGAAGCCGCGGGCTCGACGTACCCGAACCCGCGGATCTAGACCTGGGCGCACGCCACGCATCGTCGTCGCGGCTCGGCGACCTGGCGGCTCGCCTCACTCCCGCATACAGCTTCGATGATCTCGTGCTGCCCGAGCGCCAGCGCGAAATGCTGCGTTCGATCTCGGCCTACCTCCGCCACCGCGATCAGGTGCTTTCGGAGTGGGGTTATGAGCGCACGGTTGCCCGCAGCCAGGGCCTCAAGGTCCTGTTCGCCGGCGAGTCGGGGACCGGCAAGACGATGGCCGCGCAGGTATTGGCTGCAGAGCTGGGACTCGATCTGTTCCGCGTCGACCTCGCGACGATCGTGTCGAAGTACATCGGTGAGACCGAGAAGAACCTCGAGCGGATCTTCACCGCCGCCGACAACTCCAACGCGATCCTGTTCTTCGACGAGGCCGACGCGCTGTTCGGCAAGCGCTCGGAGGTGTCCGACTCCCACGATCGCTACGCCAACATCGAGGTCGCGTACCTGCTCCAGCGGATGGAGCTCTATCCGGGTGCCGTCATCCTCGCCACGAACTTCAGGCGCAACATCGACGACGCGTTCGTCCGCCGTTTGGATTTCGTCGTCGACTTTCCGTTCCCCGAAGTCGAGGACCGCAAGAAGATCTGGCGCCTCGTGCTCCCACAGGCGGCCCCGGTCGCCGACGACATCGACCTCGACTTCCTCGCGGCGCAGTTCAAGCTGTCGGGCGGCGCGATCCGCAACTGCTCGCTCGCGGCGGCATTCCGTGCCGCCGACGACACCCGCGAGATCTCGATGGAGCATCTCGTGCGAGCGGTCGCGCAGGAGTACGGCAAGCAGGGTCGCCTGACGCTCGAGGCCGACTTCGAACGGTTCCACGAGCTGATTCGAGCGCCAGGCGACGCCGGCGGATTGACTTAGCGATGCGTCAGGCTGCGGCGTCCTGCATGGAGGCCGCGAACGCCTCGGGACCCTGCTCCACCGCCGCCGGGTCCATCCACATCACCTGCCAGCCGTGGCCGTCGAGGTCAAAGAAGCTGCGTGAGTACATGAAGCCGTAGTCCTCGGCGTCATCCGCCTCGATGCCGCCCGCCGCCAGCGCCGCGGCGCTGACCGCATCGACCTCATCGCGCGACGACACGCTGAAGCAGTACAGCGCCAGCGCGTGCGTGGCGGGATCGGCGATCGGCAGCTTTGAGAACTCCGCGAACTTCTCGCGGCTCAGCAACATCACGAATGCCTGCTCGCCGACCAGCATGCAGGCGGCGGTCTCGTCGGTGAACGCCGGGTTGTAGCTGAACCCAAGCTTCGCGAAGAACGCCTTGCTGCGCTCGAGGTCCGCTACGGGCATGTTCACGAACAGCATCCGGCCTGCGTGTGCGGGATCGGACATGGTGGGTCTCCAGTCGTTGGCTCGATGGCGTACGTCCTCGTAGACCAGCACCGCTGACGAAACTCATCGCCGGACTTAGAAGTCGGGTTGGAAGGTTCTCGCCAGGCCCCGCGTCTTGACTCCGAGCGAACCGCTCAAGTGAACCGAAAACGCTGACGGCCACCCGTGGTCAGTGACCACTGGCGGCGTGGGCAAGCAGCGAGTCACAAACCGCTGCCAGAGCACGACGTGGGCAAATTGTTGATACGCAAACTGATCTTCCTCTGCGAGGGGCCATGGGGCTGGTGATCGACGTCCCGCTCAACACGGCATTGGCCGACCTCGACGAGGGGCTGCGAGCCCTGCTCAAGCAGGAGTTGGGGCATCACGGCTTTGAGGGCGTCGACATCTCCTTCGAGGCGCCTTCACGCGAGTGGTCCGGGAAGCTCACCGGCCCGACGGTAAGCCTCTACCTGTACGACCTGCGCGAGGCCGCTGAGCAGACGAACATCTCCGGCGGCGAGCACCGCGGCAGCGGTGGCGCGACTGTCACGCCGCCCGACCTGCGGCTTGAGACAACGTATGCGGTGACGGCCTGGTCCAAGGCGATCGAGGACGAGCATCGCCTCCTCTCCCAGGTGCTCTCGATCCTGCACTCGTACCGCCGCCTTCCGGCCGACCTTCTGGAGGGCCGCCTTTCGGCCGTCGGGCCGATCGAGACGGTGCTCGGCCGGCCGATGCAGGAGAAGGCCGATTTCTGGACGGCGGTCGGCGGGACGTACAAGCCTTCGATCGACTTCGCGGTGCGCCTGTCGATCGCATCCGGTGCCGTCTTCGTGCGCGGGCCGGAGGTCCGCACACAGACGATCCGGACAGCGGCGCTCGACGGGCCCCGCGCCACGATGGTCGAGCTCTATCGATTCGGCGGGCTGGTCCACGACCAGGCGAGCCAGCCCATCAACAACGTGTGGGTGACCATGCCCGAGTCCGGCGCATGGACCTCGACAGATTCTCGCGGACGGTTCGTATTCGATCGGGTGCGGCCGGGATTGCATCGACTGGTGGCGCGGACCGTCGACGGCGCGGAAGTCGCCGCGACCGTTTCGGTCCCGGGTGAGCACGCCGACCTTGTCATCCAGTCACCACATCAACCGTCAGCGGGAGGCCGTCGCAAGCGGGCGTAACTCAATGGGCCGGTTGCTGCGACATCCACGAACAACACACATAGGAGTCACATGCCTACTTACCTGACACCCGGCGTGTATGTCGAGGAGATGCCCTCGGCGTCAAAGCCGATCGAGGGTGTCGGAACGTCCGTCGCAGCATTCGTTGGGCTCGCGCCGGGCGGTCCGGTCAACACCCCGATGCAGATCTCGAACTGGTCACAGTTCGCCCGCGTCTACGGGGACCCGCAGAATCCCGAGAACGGGCCGTTCATGGAAGGTGCCTACTTGGCCCACTCCGTGTACGGCTATTTCCTCAACGGCGGCAGCCTGTGTTGGGTGGTCCGCGTCGGCGCTGCCGAGGAAGGCGAGGTCGCACGCGCGGCGCTGCCCGCGGCGGCCGATCACGGAGTCGAGGCCTTCCGCGTGACTGCGCTGAAGGGCGTCGCCGAGCCCGTCCAGGTCGTGCTCAGCGAAGAGCCGACGACGGAGGACGGCGGCGACAACAAGACCTACAAGCTCGTCGTCAGCGCTGGAAGCGAGCGCGAGGAGTACGAGGGGCTCAGTCCGGTCAGAAAGGGCCGCAGCCACCTCGCCACCAAAGTCAACGGCGCATCGAAGCTGATCAAGATCGAGGAGACCGGCTCCGCGTTGCCAGACGCCCAGCGCATCCCCGCGACCGGGACCTACACGCTGTCGGCGCCGCCGGTGTCGGCCGACGCGGTCGAGGCATCCGATTTCGAGGGCGACGTGGGCGAGCGCACCGGAATGGGCTCGTTCGCTGCGGTCGACCAGATCACGATGGTCTGCATACCGGATCTGATGTCCATTTCCAAGAACGGAGATGACGGCGCGCATCTGCGTGATGTGCAGGGAAAACTCATCGCCCACTGCGAGAACATGGGCGACCGGATGGCGATTCTCGACGCGCCGCCGAACCTGCGCGCCCAGGACGTCCTCGACTGGCGCATGAACGTCGCCGGCTACGACTCGAAGATGGCCGCGCTCTATTACCCGTGGCTCGAGGTGATGGATCCGCTGACGAGCAGCCCGATCCTGATCCCTCCGTCTGGCCACATCGCCGGGGCATGGGCGCGGACCGACTCCACGCGCGGCGTCCATAAGGCCCCTGCCAACGAGGTGGTGCGCGGCGCCAACGGCATCGGGTTCCAGGTGACGCAGGCCGAGCAGGGCGCGCTGAACCAGAACGGGATCAACTGCATCCGCGCGTTCTCAGGCCGCGGCATCCGCATCTGGGGCGCACGCACGATGTCCAGTGACCCGGAGTGGCGCTACATCAACGTCCGCCGGCTGTTCAACTACGTCGCGGAGTCGGTGATCGCGGGCACGCAGTGGAGCGTGTTCGAGCCCAACGACCAGCGGCTGTGGATGCAGCTGCAGATCGCCGCGACGAACTTCCTCATGCGGGTCTGGCGCGACGGCGCGCTGTTCGGAGCCACGCCCGCGCAGGCGTTCTACGTCAAGTGCGACGAGGAGACCAATCCGCCCGAGGTCATCGAGGCCGGCCAGGTGGTCTGCGAGATCGGGATCGCGCCGGTCAAGCCGGCCGAGTTCGTGATCTTCCGCTTGAGCCAGTTCACCGGCGGCGGTGGTGAGGCAGAAGTCGCTGAGTAAGACGAGAAATCAAGAGTCAACACAGAGATAGCAAAGGGGCACACAGATGGCCGACGACACCGTAATTCCGATCGCGTACACGAAGATCAGCATCGACCAGGAGAGCGGCGGCGTGTTCACGTCGTGCAGCTTTCCTTCGCTCAGCCTCTCGCACGAGAGCATCGATGTGTTCACCGGCGAGGGCAAGGGCGAGAAGCTCTACACCAACTCGATCATGACGTTCGGCGACGTCACCCTGACTCGAGGTGTCACCGACAACAAGGCGCTCCACGACTGGGCGTTCGACTTCGCCGAGCAGGGTCCGACGGGGCAGGTCAAGCAGGTGACGCTCGATGCATGCGACCAGAGCGGCAACCCGGTGATGACCTGGAGCCTGACCGACGCGTTCATTCGCAGCTACGACCCGGGTCAGAGCCAGGCTGGCGGATCGGCGGTGCTGACCGAGACGGTCGTGCTCGGGTTCAAGGAAGCCAAGCGAACGAAGTAGCGGCGCGGGCAAGCGACGAGGACCTATCCGATGCGAACCGAAGTCCCATTCACTCTCCCGAAGGGCTACGTCGACGCCAACGGCAACGTGCATCGCGAGGGTCGCATGCGACTGGCCACGGCGCGCGACGAGATCGAGCCGCTCGGGGACGCCGAGGTTCGTCACAACCAGGCGTACCTCAGCGTGTTGCTCGTCGCGCGCACGGTGACGCGGATCGGCGAGATCACCGAGATCACGCCGGAGCTGGTTGAGGATCTGTACGCCGGAGACTTCGACCATCTCCAGCGCCTCTACGAGCGGATCAACAGCGATGGAGACCCGGTTGGTGTCGTTGCCTGCCCGAACTGCTCGCACGAGTTCGAGGTGGACCTCGGCTCGATCGACGACGGTGGTGAGCTGTGGTTCGACGAGGCCGTCACGTGATGCGTCGGGGGCTCACGGGGCTGCGTCCTGTTCAACGCCGGGCGCTTCGGATCGCACGCCGGGTCGCGCGCTTGTCTTCGAAGGTCGCGGGTGCCCATGGCGTGGCGCGGGATCCGGGC
>DASYFZ010000395.1:0-2663 GCA_036000295.1 Solirubrobacteraceae bacterium | reverse complement strand
AGGCCGATGCCGGCAATCAGCATCCCGGGCAGCAGGTCTGCGATGTAGCTTCCGTGGTCGCTGACGCCGGTGAGTAGGAACATGCCGGCCGCGGCGATCGCGAAGCCGCCGGCGAGCGGCGCGCGCACGCCGCGCTGGCTGACGACGTGCGTTCCGGCGTGAACGCCAGCCCCGAGCGCGAGCGCAAACGGCAGAAACGCGAGCCCGGTTGCGAGCGCGCTGGCGCCGAGCACCTGCTGCAGGTACAACGAGCACAGCAGAAACGAACCAAACAGCACCGCGGTGGCGGCGAGCATCAGCACAAACCCCCCGCCGATCGCGCGGTCGGCCAGCCTTTGCACCCTCAGCAGCGGCAGCGAGACCCGCCGCTGGGAGAACCCGAACACGACCAGCCCGGCGAGTCCGGCGGCACTCAGCCCGAGGGTCTGCGTCGAGGTCCAGCCCGCACTCTGCGCCTGAGACAGAGCGAACACCAGCGCGCCGAAGCTCGCCATTGCAAGCACCGCGCCGCGCAGATCGAGCTGCCGCCAGCGAGGCCGGACGACGTCCGCGGGCACCACGTGCACGGCGCCCGCGGCGACGATCAGGCCGATCGGCAGGTTGATGAAGAAGATCGCGCGCCAGTCGATCAGCTGGGTCAGCAAGCCTCCAAGCAGCACGCCGACCGCGGCCCCGGCGCCGCCAACAGCACCCCAAACCCCTAGTGCACGTGCGCGCTCGCGGCCCTTGAACTGCGTGGTGATGATCGACAGTGCCGCCGGCGACAGAAGCGCCGCTCCCAGTCCCTGTCCTGCCCTGGCGGCGAACAACACGGCGGCGCTGCCGGCCAGCGCCGAGCCAACCGACGCCACCGTGAACACGCCAAGACCGGTAAGGAACACCCGACGGCGTCCGAGCAGATCGGCCGCGCGGCCGCCCAGCAGGAGCAGGCTCCCGAAGATCAGCGAATAGCTCGTAATCGTCCAGCTCAAGTTCTCGTGGCCGATCCGCAGATCCTTCGCGAGATCGGGCAGCGCGACGTTCACGGCGGAGATGTCGAGGATCACCATCAGCTGCGCCAGGGAAAGCACCGCCAGCAACCCCCAACGCGCGACCTCCGGCGACCCCGCTGTCGCTTCATCGGAATGGCCGTTGCGACGGTGCTGGAACATCACGACTCCTTAACTCAGACAGTAGCGTCTGGATTAAGATATCAGACAGCGATGTCCAAAATCAAGTCTTCTCGGAGGTTGCCGGCGGCATCGGGGCCTCGCGTTGACGTTGCCGCCCGAATATGTCTTCCTACCCGAGTCGGCGCGTGGATCGAGCAGTGCTGGCTGGCGTGATCGCGGATCGAGGTAAGCGGCACGCCGATCACGATCGAGTGCGCCCCGAATCTGCGCGATAGGGTCAGGCTGAGTCCACGAGAGACAGCCAAATCCGGCGATGGCTCGGGAGGACATGATGAAGGCAATCGTTCAATCGCGGTACGGCTCACCCGATCTCCTGCGGCTCGAGGAGATCGCCAAGCCGGGCGTCAAGGACGATGAGGTGCTGGTCCGCGTGCGCGCAGCGGCGGTCAATATCGGCGACTGGCATCTGCTGAGGGGCGTGCCATACGTCATGCGCTTGGTGTTCGGGCTGAGGGGGCCGAGGCGTCGGACACCGGGACTCGACATCGCCGGGCAGGTTGAGGCCGTCGGCGGAAACGTCAAGCAACTTCGCCCCGGCGATGATGTGTTCGGCTGGTGCAAGGGCGCGTTCGCTGAGTACGCGTGCACCGCCGAGAACAACCTCTTGCCCCCGCCGACCAACCTCACATTCGAGCAAGCCGCGGCGGTCGGCGATTCCGCGTTCACGGCCCTGGCCGCGGTTCGCGATCAAGGCAGAGTACAGCCGGGGCAGAGGGTGCTGATCAACGGCGCGTCGGGCGGCGTCGGGACGTTCGCGGTGCAGATCGCAAAGTCGTTCGGGGCGAACGTGACCGCGGTCTGCAGCACGACGAACATCGACCTGGTCCGATCGCTTGGCGCGGATCACGTCATCGATTACACGAGCGAACACTTCACCCAAAGCGCGGAGCGTTACGACGTAATGCTCGATCTGGTAGGGACCAGCTCGTTATCGGACTGCAGACGGGCGCTGGCTCCCCAAGGAACCTACGTCCTAGTTGGCGTGAAGGACATGGGGCGCTGGTTCGGGCTCGGCCGTCAATTCAAAGCGCTGTTGCTGTCCCCGGTCGTGCGCCAGCGCATGCGCGTGTTCGTCGTAAGGCACAACAGGGAAGACCTAGCGATCCTGAAGGAGCTCGTCGAGACCGGAAAGGTCGCGCCGGTCATCGACAGGCACTACCCGTTAACTGATACCCCCGAGGCCCTCCGCTACCAGGGAGAGGGACACGCCCACGGCAAGGTCGTCATTGTCGTGTGAGGCACGAAGCGCGCGCCCCGTGTCGGGTCCTGGAGGCCTGCTCCGACGGGCTTCCACACGCGGGTCGGCGACGACCATCGCGTCGACGGTAATGGCGGCGCGTTCGCCAGTTGCGGTTCAGCGCACGATATGGGCGCACGGGCGGCCGGGAGTGAGACCTGCTTCCGTCTCAGCGAGGTGCTGACACCAGCGGTCGAGGAGCAGCCCTGCTGCGCGCGGAGGCCGTCGCACAAACCCCTGAGGGCAGCGTTTCG
>DASYFZ010000392.1:0-4690 GCA_036000295.1 Solirubrobacteraceae bacterium | reverse complement strand
GAGCTCGGCCTCGCGCTCGCGCGCGATGCCGGTGACGATGTTGACGAGGCTGTGGGTGTTCGAGCTCACGAAGTAGAGCGGCCGCTCGGTCAGGCCTTCGTGGGCGAGCTCGGCGCTGACCGGTGTCCACCAGCGCCGGGTGAGGCGCTCGTAGCCGGTGTGCGAGCCGCCGAGCATCCGTACCCGCAGCGCCAGCCGTCGGTCGGCGATCAGCCGCATCCGCTCCGCGAACGACTCGCCCCAGGCGCGCTGCAGGCGCGCCCAGTCCTCAGCGCTGCCGCCCAGCTCGCGCGCGCACTCCTCCGGCGGGACGTCCGCCGATGTCGCCGCGTCGGGCCAGCCGGCCGCGCGCATCCGAACCCGGATCTTGTTCCACTCGATCTGGAGGGCCACGAGCGTCGGCACCAGGTCGTCGACGTCAGACGCGCTGGCGAGCAGCACGGCGAGCGTGCCGACGCCGCTGTCATACCAGCGGCGCCGCCGCGCGGGGGCCTCGGCCTCCTGCCAGGAGTCGATCGGGATGCCGCTCGCGGTCAGCGCCTCGGCGTCCTGGCCCATGACGACGAGCTGCGCCCCGATGATGCCGTCGGGGAGCCTTTGGATGGCGTAGAGGAACGCGCCGAGGTCGAGCTCCTCGCTGGCCGCAAGCGGATGCAGGCTCGAGCCCATCGCCCGGTGCGAGGACTCGAGCACGCGCAACTGCGTCTCCCCGCTCGAGCGCAGCAGCGTGGTGTACGTGCGCTGGTAAAGCTCGACCTCGTCGCTGAGGCGTACCTCTCCGTCGGCGAAGCTGCTCAGGGCGAGTCGGGCGACGGCCATCGGTTACTCCTTCACGTACGGGATTCCGGCTGAAGCCGGCCCGCGCGAGCGCCCGATCACGCCCGCGACCGCGACCAGCGTGAGCACGTAGGGGAGGGCCTGGAACAGCGTGGCCTCGGTCTGCGAGAACGTCGGCAGGCGGTCGGCCAGGGCGCTACCGAACCCGAACAGCAGCGTGGCGATCAGGGCGCCGGCCGGACGCCACTTGCCGAAGATCACCGCGGCCAGCGCGATGAAGCCCCGGCCCTCGGTCATGTTCTGGTTGAACGAGCCGACGAACGCGACCGACAGATACGCGCCCCCGAGCGCGGCCAGCACTCCGGACGCGACCACCGCGACGTAGCGGATCGGGATCACCGGGAGCCCGACCGTATCCGCCGCCCTTGGCTTCTCGCCGACGGCGCGCAGGCGAAGCCCCCATTTGGTCCTGAACAGGAACACAGTGAGGAGGGGGACGAGCAGCAGCGCGATCCACGTCAGCAGGTTTGTGTTCCCGATCGCGCCGCCGAAGAAGCCGACGTGCTGGATCAGCGGCAGCTTGACGTTCGGTACCTGCGAGATGTGAGAAGGCGTCCCGTTGTTGCCGTAGTGCGCGATGAAGAAGTACCCGGTGATCCCGAGCGCGAGGAAGTTGATGCCGGTGCCGCTGACGACTTGGTTGGCTCGAAGATGGATCGAGAAGATCGCGTGGATCAGCGCCATCAGCGCCCCCGCGAGCATCGCGACGAGGCAGCCGAGCACCCACGAGTGCAGCACGTCGGCGCCCCAGATGCCGAAGTAGGCGCCCGTCAGCATCATGCCCTCGAGCGCGATGTTGATCACGCCGCTGCGCTCGCAGATGATCCCGCCCAGCGCGGCGAACAGCAGCGGGGTGGCGTAGCGGAGCATCGCCGCAACCAGGATCGACCACGTGAACACGAGCTTCAGGTGCGCGACGCCGGAGTTCGTGTTTCCGAATGCGAGGGCGAGCGTGAGCAGCGCCAGCAGGAAGCCGCCGACGCCGATGCGTCGCTCGTCGTTGACGGCGGCGATCGCTCCGCACAGCATCGCCGCCAGCGCGAGGATCGCCGACGGCACCGGGCTGCGGACGAGGAACGGCGGCAGCGTGATCACCCACGCCAACGCGCCCAGGATCAGGCCGGCGATGCCGATGTTCTTGGCCGACGCGGTCCGGGTCGGCGCGGCGGCGATCGCGCCCACGCTCATGCGGTCGCCTCCTCGGCCTTGGCCCTGCGTCTGAAGAGCACGCGGATCCCGCGCCCCGACTTCAGGACTCTCAGAGCGATCAGATCGGTCGAGACCAGCAGGACGATCAGGCCCTGGATCATCAGCGTGAGGTTCGACGCCAGGTTGGGGTCGAACACGCTCGGGTCCAGGAAGCGGTCGGACGTTCCGGTCTGAAGTGCGCCGAACAGCAAGGCAGCGAACACCACGCCGACAGCGGTGTTGCGCCCCAGCAGCGCCACGGCGATGCCCAGAAATCCGACCGTCGACGCCTGGATGTCGTTGGTGAACAGGTTGAACTTCCAGCCCAGGATGTCCATCGCCGCCGCCACCCCGGCGAATGTGCCGGAGATGGCCATGGCCATGAAGTAATTGTGGGCGACGTTGATCCCGGCGTAGCTCGCGGCATCCGGATTCAGCCCGGTCGCGCGGATCTCGAAGCCGAGCCGGGTGCGGCTGAGGATCACCCAGAACACGACCACCGCGGCGAGCGCGATGAACAGCCCGATGTGCAGCCCCTGGAGCGCCGCGTTGCCCCAGAACACAGGGAGCTTTGCCGAGCTGACGACGGTGCTCGAGACCGGCACCGACTTCTGGTGGGGGTCCTGCAGCGGGCCGCCGAGACCGAACAGGTAGACGCCGCCCCAGATCGCGATCCAGTTGAGCATGATCGTCGAGATCACCTCGTTGACGCCGAGCAGCGCCTTCAAGAGCCCGGCAATGCCGGCCCAGGCGGCGCCCGCCAGCCCTGCGGCGATGATCGCCATCGTGATGTGCAGCACCGGCGACATGCCGGAGAACGACGAGCCGATCCAGACCGCGGTGATCCCGCCGACCGTGTACTGGCCCTGGCCGCCGATGTTGAACAGGCCGGCGCGGAACGCGAACGCAACCGCCAGTCCGACCAGGATCAGCGGCGTGGTGGAGATCAGCGTCTGCTGCAGGTTGTACGCCGCCGTGGTGCGCGCGGCACCGGTGACCCACGGGAATATCCACTGTAGGCCCGTGCCTTCGAAGATCGCCTTGTAGGTGGAGAACGGGTTGTGGCCCGTCAGCAGGACGACGAAGCCGCCGACGATGAACGCGATCAGCGTCGTCAGGATCGGCACGAGCACGCCGCTGGCGCCGCGGGCGTAGGCCGTGAGCCGGGCCGGCGTCGTCAGTGAGGCGCCCGTGGCCTCTTCCTCGGCTAGGGCCTCGGCTTGTGTTTCTTCATCGAGCGTGCTCACGCCGGCGCTCCGGCGGTGCTCTCGTTTCCGGCTGGGTCGGATTGCCCGCCCGTCATCGCGATGCCCAGCTCTTCCTCGCTAGCGTCGGGCGGGAACTCGCCCATGATCCGTCCCCCGCAGATCACGAGGATCCGGTCGGCCAGCGACCGGACCTCCTCGTACTCGAGTGAGACGAGCAGGATCGCGCGGCCCTTGTCACGCTCCTCGACCAGGCGCTTCTGCACGAACTCGATCGCGCCCACGTCGAGCCCGCGCGTGGGCTGGTGGGCGATCAGCAGCTTGGGATCCGATGCGATCTCGCGCGCGATCGCCACCTTCTGCTGGTTGCCGCCCGACAGCGATGAGGCGTAGGAGTCGCAGTTGCCGCCGCGCACGTCGTACTCCTTGAGCAGGCCCAGTGCGCGCTGGCGCATGTGCTTGACGCGTAGCCACCCGCCCTTGCTGATATCCGGGCGGCGGAACTCGCGCAGAGCCAGGTTCTCGGCGAGCGTGAACGGTAGTACGAGGCCGCGGCGGTGGCGGTCCTCGGCGATGTGCGCGACGCCCGCGGCGGTGGCCGCCTTGACGCCCTTTCCGGTGATGTCGTGACCGTCGACGACGACATGGCCTTTAGCTGGCGTCCGGAGCCCCGTGATCGCCTCGACGAGCTCTTGCTGGCCGTTGCCGTCGACGCCTGCGATCGCCACGATCTCACCGCCGCGGACCGTCAGTGACATCCCGTTGACAGCCATCAGGTCGCGGTCGTCGCGGACCTCGAGCTCTTCAACCGCGAGGATCGGGTCCTGGGGCTTCGCAGCTTGCTTGTCCACCGACAGAAGCACGTCGCGACCAACCACCATCCGGGCCAGGCTCTGCTCGGTGGCGCCCTCGCGAGGCACGGTGCCGATCTTCTTGCCGCGGCGCAACACGGTGATGCGGTCGGCCACCCGCAGCACCTCGTTGAGCTTGTGGCTGATGAACACGATCCCGGTGCCGTCCTGCTTGAGCCGGTTCAGCACCCCCATCAGGTCGGTGACCTCCTGGGCGGTGAGCACCGCGGTGGGCTCGTCCAGGACGAGGATGCGAGCCTCGCGGTAGAGGGCGCGGAGGATCTCGACGCGCTGCTGCGTGCCGACCGTCACGTCCTCGATGGTGGCGTCGGGGTCGACGGCCAGCCCGTAGCGATCTGACAGGTCCCGGACACGAGCCCTTGCGGCCTTCAGATCGAGCAGGCCGGCGGCCTCGGTGGGCTCGTGGCCGAGCACGATGTTCTCGGCCACGGTCATCACCGGGACCAGCATGAAGTGCTGGTGCACCATGCCGATCCCGAGCCGGATCGCGGTCGCCGGCGAGTCGATCACGACCGGCTCTCCGTCGACCAGGATCTCGCCCTCGTCGGGCCTGTACAGGCCGTAGAGGACCGACATCAGCGTCGACTT
>DASYFZ010000156.1:0-5797 GCA_036000295.1 Solirubrobacteraceae bacterium | reverse complement strand
AGCCGCTCGGCCTCGCCTTGCACGAACGTGACTCGGCCGGCGAGCGCCGGATCTCGCGCGGCCCGTGCCTGGGCTCCGGCGAGCATGTCGGCGCTCTGGTCGAGCGCTGTAACACGGCCCGCGCCCTGGCGCACGAGCTCGGCGGTGACGAGGCCTGTCCCGGCCGCCACGTCGAGCACGTGCTGATCAGCGCCCGGGTTGATCCCGGCGACCAGCGCGCGTCGCCAGCGGGGGTCCTGGCCGAAGCTCATGACCGCGCCCATCCGGTCGTAGCGACCGGGCAGACCGGCGAACAGCTGCAGCGCGTGCGACTTGCGGGGAGAGCTTTGAGCGGAGGCCGCCACCTGGTCGGAAGCCTACGCGCTCGCTCGCGTGGTCTCGGCTTAGGGGGCGCCGGCGGGGAGCGTCACGGCCCCGACCGCGTGAAGCTCGTCGGGTGGATCGCCTGGCAGCAGCCAGTCCTCGCCCGTCCACATCACCGTGGACCGCTCGGCCAGCTCGCCCAGCGCCTTGGTCACAGTCGGTCGCCGCGCGGCGACCAGATCCGCCAGCGTCGAGTGCGTCAGATACAGCGGCACATGCACTCCATCCTGGCGCACCGTGCCCCAGCGATCGGCCATCTCCCAGAACAGCATGTGCAGGCGCAGGTCGATTCGCGGCTGCTGCACGATCGCCATGTTCACGGCGATGTGTCGTGAGCGCCGCAGCGCTCGGCCGAATAGCGTCGACATGACCTCGGGATACCGCGTCACCCGCAGCGAGAAGTCGCTGTCGAGTACCGCCAGCCGGCTCGGGCGAAGCGTGCGCCACCTGCCCGTACGCGGCAGCGTGGTGCTGCCGTCGTCCTGGTGCCATGGGCGCAGCAGGTCGCCATCTCCCAGCAGCTCAGCGCCGAACCGGCCCGCAACACCGACCCGCCGCACGACCAGGCCGTCGAGGATCATCAGGCCGATTCCGAACCGCATGTTGTCGTACTGCTCCGGCGGAGTCCACGGTCCGGCGGGCAGATGGATCGTCCGCGCGGTGCACTCTCGGACCGCTGCAGCAAGCCTTTCTCCCCGCAAATGCTGGGCAAGCTCGGCGTCGTCGACCAGTACTTGACTGGTCTCGTTGGGGGAGCGCTCGAAAACGGACATCAATTGGTTATTCCCGGATCTGCTGCCCAACACTCACCCAACCTCCATCCTGTGCAAAAAGCAGCCCAATCCTCGCCTTTCGGGCGAGGGGCCCGGCTGGGGTGTGGCCGGGCGCATCTGGAGCCTGCGTTCGACCTGACTCCGTCAGGCGGTTGGCACTCTCGGCCGCGCCCGCCGGTCTGGCGCGAACGCGGGTGCCGGCCGGCGCTCGGAGCCGATCGACAGCAGTTGGTCGATCGCCTGGAGCACGGCGGCATGCGTCGCGTCGCTGTGCTTGGTGATCGCGTGCACGGCGTGGGTGCCCACCGATTCGAGTGAGGGGTTGCGCTGCCGGGTCAGCGTGCGCAGACGCTCGGGGATCAGGCGGCGTGTCCATCGATCGCGTCGAAATTGCTGCGACCAGGCCGTGAGGAACTCGGCGCGCGTGCGCTGTAGGTCGGCCGAGGTGCGGCTGCCCACGACCATCGAGGCATACGCGTACAGATCCTGCCGGCGGCTGTCGTCAACCGAGTCGTTGTACGCGCGCATGAACGACCCGATCACCGGGCACACCGCTGCGGGGTGGTCGGTGAACGGCTCGCCGGCAAGCATCGAGGCGAGCTCCATCACGCAAGCGCCGTCATCGGGTGAGGAGTGCTTGCCCTTGCTGAGCTTGATCGTTTGATAGCTAACGGCAGACATCGGCGCCTTTCGTAAACCTGGTACTTGGCCTGGATTCCAGGATGCCCGTATTGCCGCTGTCCAACGCAACGAACTTGGGAGGTTTCCCGCCGCTGGTTGCGCTGTAGGCAGTGGGGTAGCCCCGCGGGATGAAATTTCTCTCCGGATACTCACCAGATGACCCCAAGCCGCTAGCCGGCTATGCAGGCCTGACGGCGGTGTGGGGCGGGGCGGTCACAGCATTCGTGGTCTCACAGCGCAAGGCCGGACGGCCGTTGCCACAGAGCGTCCCGGTGGCGGACCTGGCGCTGCTGACCGCCGGCACCTACAAGCTCAGCCGCCTGATCACCAAGGATCGCGTGATGGCGTTCGCCCGTGCCCCTTTCACGCGCTACCAGGGCGATGCGGACCGCCCGTCGGAGGTCAGCGAGGAGGCGCGCGGCGAAGGGTTGCAGTATTCGATCGGCGAGCTGCTTGTGTGCCCCTACTGCATCTCCCAATGGGTCGGCGCCGGACTGCTGGCGGCGTATATCCGCGATCCCGATCTGGGTCGCTCCGCGGCGATGCTGCTGACGATCGTGGCTGGTTCTGACTTCCTTCACCAGGCCTGGGCCGCAGTCGACAAGCGGGCCTAGTGGCCCACTAGCCACGCAACTTGGCGAAGCCGGCGTTCAGCAGCTGCTCGGCCTGACCGGTGGTGTTGAACGAGTTCAACAGCACCACCCCCAGCAACGCCCGCCCGCGCCGTGCGGTCGCGACCAGGCACGGACCCGACGCGGTCGTGTAGCCCGTCTTGACGCCGTTGGTGCCGGGGTACCGCGTGATCAGCAGCGGATTGTTGTTGTAGAGGTACAGCTTCCCGCCCTTGATCGGAAACGGGAGGACCGCGCTGCGCGAGCCGACGATCCTCCCGAGCAGGTGGTTTGCGAGCACGGCTCGGGCCAGCACGGCCAGATCAGAGGCACACGAGTGGTTGCCGTTGTCGACGACGCCCGAGACGGTCGTGAAGTGCGTGCAGCGAAGCCCCATGGCGCGGGCCTCGGCGTTCATCTTGGCGATGAAGCGATCCTGCGTGCCGGCGACGTGTTGCGCGAGCGCGACCGCGGCGTCGTTGCCCGACGGCAGCAGCAGCCCGTAGAGCAGGGCTCGCTCCGACACGTGCTTCCCCCGCGGGAGCAGCCCGACACCGGAGCCCGTGAAGCGAGTTGCCTCCCGCGTGATCAGCACCCGGTCGTCCGGTGAGGAGTTGGCGACGGTGACGAGCGCAGTCATCATCTTGGTCAGGCTTGCGATCGGCAGCACCCGCCCCGGCCCGCGCTCCCACAGCACCGCTCCGGTGCGGACGTCGAACAACAGGCCGCTGCGCAGATGCTTGGGGTTGGCGCGAACCTGCTCGCCAGCGGGCGCGAGCTTGATCCCGTACTCGGTGTGGGGCGCAGGACGGTGCTTTGCGCGAGGCGCGACGGGATTCGTCGCGGTATGGACGTTGGCCGGCCCGGACGCTCGCGACGACATCAGTACCAGCAGCGCGGCAATGCCGATCGCCAGCACGAGGAGCACAAAGCCGAGCTGCCGCGGCCACCGCCGGCGTCGCCGGCGCCGCCCCCGACCCGGCTCGAGCACAGGTAGGCGCTGACTCACTGGCGTCGCCCGGAGCCGAGTGCGCCCACGACCCCGATCATGATCACGGCGAACACAACCACCGCGATCACGCTGATGATCGTGACCCCGTTGCGCTGGATGTCGAGCACCGTGCCGACTCCCAGGGCAGCGATGAACACGAAGGCGATCGTGAAGACGAAGATGCGCACGCGATCAATAAACGGGAGGCGACGGCTCTAAGTGCTTGCGGTTCGTGGCCAGGGCTCTGATCGCCAGGCCGCCGAAGGCAAAGCCGCCGATGTGCGCGAAGTACGCGACGCCGCCGCCCCCGCCGGTCGGGTTGGTCAGCCCCACGGCGCCGAACACCGCCTGCTGCACGAACCACAGCCCCAGCATCACCCAGGCCGGCAGCTCGATCACGGTGACGAACAGGATGATGAACACGAGCGTCAGCACGCGTGCCCGCGGATACATCACGATGTAGCCGCCCAGCACAGCTGCGATCGCCCCCGACGCTCCGACGGTGGGCGCGGTCGAGCTTGGGTCGACGGCGACCTGGAGCGCCAGCGCTGCCACCCCGCCGAGCAGGTAGAAGAAGATGTACTTGACCGGTCCCATCGCATCCTCGACGTTGTTGCCGAAGATCCAGAGGAACAACATGTTGCCCGCGATGTGGAGGAACGATGCATGCATGAACATCGCCGTGAACACGGTCTGCCACACGGGGAGCGGGTTCTCCGCCGGAATCCCATTCCGTGCCAGCAGCTGACTATTGCAGAGGACTTCCGGCTGCGAGCTCCCCGCAGGCAGCACCTCGGCACAGTGCACGCCGGGATGTGTCAGCGCATCAGGGATCGCGCCGTATTTGAGAATCTCGTGGGTATCGGGGCCGCTGAAGAACGACCCGCCGTGCCGGATCGCGAGCAGGTAGGCGACGACGTTCGCCACGATCAGCGCGAGCGTCACGAACCCGAAGCGGTCCGTCGGGATGTTGTCCTTCAGCGGGATCACGCGCCGCTGAGCTTAGGACGCTCCGCGGTCGCGGATGACCGCTAGGCCCTGGCGAGCGGGGCGCCGGTGGCGGCAATCCGCCATGGCTGCTGGTCGGGACCGTCCAGGGCGAACATCCAGTGCTCGGTGAAGTTCGCCTCGCGTGACTGGCTGCCCGCCAGCACCTCGGTCGTAGCGCGGTTCTCGATGTAGCGCCGGCCGGTCACGTCGACCTCGATCGTCATCGTCGGAGGCGCGGCCGCCGCATCGAGCGCGACGATCCGGATCTGCTTGACGCGCGGGCCGCGCACGACCAGCCGCGTGCCGCCGCTCGAGTCGCCGGGATGCAGCAGGTCCCTGGCCGCCGCGGGATGTGCGATCGCGTTGAGCTTCGCGTCGCTGCCGTCGACGGCTTCCGCCCACGCCGCCACCGCTCGGCGCGCCGCGACCTCGAGGACGTCGGGAGCGAAGCGGCCGTCGGCGAGGCTGAGGTCGAGCGCTGCGGCGTGGGCCGTGCCGTCGAACTGAAGATCCGCGACCTCCGCGATTTTTGTGCCTTGCGGGACCGCGTCGGCCATCGCGCCCTCGACCAGCGCCTCGTCGCGCATCGCCTGCTCGTCGGCCCATGGGGTTGCTACTACCTCGTCTTGGAGCGCGTGCGATCCCTCCGCGCCCTGCTCGATCGAGGCGAGGATCCAGCGGTTGCCGCTCCGGCGCAGCGTCCAGAACTCGCGCAGGCGGCGAGTCTCCGTGAGCTGCCCCTCGCTCTTGACGTGCCTGCCGCTGCTGTCAACGACGTAGTCGCGCAGCTTGGCCTCGATGCGCACGACGACACGATCGGCGTCGTCGCCGCCGCGGTTGCTGAGCCCCACGTACTCGACGGTTGGGGTCCCGATCACCTGGACGCGGTTGCGCCAGCCTCGGCGCTGGAAGTCGTCGAGGCGCTGCTCCCACTCGACGAGCAGCTCGGGTGAAACGAGGCGGTGGAGCGTCTGGCGATTGCCCGTGTCCCAGGCACCCTGGATCTCCGTGAAGAGCGCCGCCGCGGCGGGCTTCACGACGTCGGGCGCGAACGCCGGGTCGTCCTCGGCCGCCTCCGCGGCCGCGAGCTGCACACGCCGCTCCCGGCGCTTGGTGTCGGTTCTGGCGGCCCGCCCGGAGCGCTGGCGCGCCGACCAGAAGCGGGTGGCCTGCGGCCCCATTCTCCTGAATGTGAACCAGGCGATCGCGAGCGCGATCAGAACAAGCGCGCCGAGGCCGTGGCCGAGGACCGCGATCCGGATCAGGATCTGAAACAGGATGTAGATGCCGACGCCGCGGCCACCTCCGCCGCCGCTGAATCCTCCTCCTCCGCCGCCCCCGCCGCCGCCACCGCCGAAGCTGTGCGAGCCGCCGCCGGCGGCCGCGAA
>DASYFZ010000329.1:0-1700 GCA_036000295.1 Solirubrobacteraceae bacterium | reverse complement strand
GGCCGCCAATATCGGCCTCGGCGGCGTGATGGCCTCGATCTACGGGATGGTGTTCATCCTCGCCCTCTACGGCGAGAACGTGCTCCACTGGTCGGCAAGTCACCTCGGCTTCGCCGGCACCGTGCTGCCGTTCAGCGCGGCAGTCGGCGCCGGGATCGGGCAGACCGTCGTTACCAGGCGCGGCCCGCGGGAGGTGACGATCTTCGCGGCGCTCGGGTTGATCGGCGGCTTCGTGCTGCTCAGCGGAGTCGGGATCCACGGCGACTACCTCGGCCGGTTGCTCCCCGCCTTTGCGCTGTTTGGCCTGGCGCTCGGCGCCGGGGCGACCGCATTCTCGATCGCGACGCTGTCCGGGGTTCATCCGAATGACGCCGGCCTGGCGTCAGGCCTGAACAACACGTTCGAGTCGATCTTCGGCGCGCTCGGGACCGCCGTGCTGGCGAGCATCGCGCTGACCCGCACCAACGATCTGGTGCACGCCGGCAGCGCGCCGCTGCGTGCACTGGACAGCGGCTTCCAGCTCGGCTTCGGCGTCGCGATCGCATTCCCGGTGCTCAGCCTGTTCGCGGCGCTCGCGCTCAGCCGCGTCCGCCGACCGGCACTCAGCACCGTGCCAACCCCTGAACCCGCCCTCGACTAGGAGAAGCGATGATGCTTGCCTCCCCGAACAACGACGCCACCATGATCGATAGCACTGCAGCGCTCGACACCGCCGCCCAGCGGCTGCGTGAGCTTCACGAGATCGGCCGCCCGCTGCTGCTCGTCAACGTGTGGGATGCGGCGAGCGCCCACGCCGTACTCGCGGCCGGGAGCCCGGCGATCGCGACCTCCAGCATCGCAATGGCGCGCTCGCGTGGAGGTTCCGACGACAACAGCGACCACGAGGCGGCCTTCGCGCAGGTGCGACAGATCGCCGCGGCGGCCGACGTGCCGGTGACTGCCGACCTCGAGGGCGGGTACGGCCTCAGCCCGGACGAGTTGGTCGACGCGATGCTGCATGCCGGTGCCGTGGGCTGCAACATCGAGGACACCGACCACAGCACCGGCGATGCGCTGCTCGACGCCGGGGCACAGGCCGAGTACCTGGCGGGCATCCGCGCCGCAGCGACTCGGAGAGGCGTCGGAATCGTCCTGAACGCCCGGATCGACGCGATCATCCGGCATCCGGGACGCGACGCGGCCGCCGCCCTCGACGAGGTGCTGCGGCGCGCCAAGCTCTACTTCGACGCCGGCGTGGACTGCGTCTACCCGGTCAGCCTGCGAGAGCCGGCGCTGGTCGCCGAGGTTGTGCGGCGGCTGCGCCGCCCGGTGAACGTGAACCCGTCGGACCCGCTGTCGGCGCTGGCCGACGCCGGCGCGGCGCGGATCTCGCTTGGCGGAGGCGTTCACAACTGGATGATGCGCGAGTTACAGCAACGCGCCGCGAAGCTGGTCGCGGGTGACGCGGCGGCGTTCGCGTAGCCGCGGCCACGCCTAGGGAACCTCTTAGCACTCGCCCTTGGAGGAGAAAATGTCCACCCGAACCGCCATAGTGACCGGAGCAAGCCGTGGATTCGGGCGTGCGACGGCAATCGCCCTGATCAACGCAGGTGTTCACGTCATCGGTGTTGCTCGCGACCGGGAACGACTGGATGCCGTACGGGACGAGGCTGGGGCGGAGTTCACACCCGTTGCGGCCGACGCCGCAGACCCGGTCACCG
>DASYFZ010000323.1:0-4100 GCA_036000295.1 Solirubrobacteraceae bacterium | reverse complement strand
GAAGCGGCCCTGCTGCGGTACTTGCAGCCGTTGCTCGAAGACGGCGGCAGACCCGCGATGCACCTGCACGAGGAGGCACGCGAGGCGGGCTGGGACGACGAGCAGATCCTCGAGGCGATCGCCGCGCTTGCGCTCGAGATGTTCGCCGCGATGGTGAACGTCGCGGGCGAGGTGCCGGTCGACGGCTCGCAGGAAGCCTCGCGGGCCCTCCAAGCCGCGTAGTGGTCTCGGCGACAGACAGCGCCGTAATCGAGCCGACTCGGGCCCCGGACGTGCGCTCGTTATTCGAGCGACTTCCGGTGTTCGGGTCGTCTCGTTCGGCGCATGTGTCGAAAAGCACTAAGCTCTGGTCCTGATGTGTGCTCGAGAGCACCCGTCGCGTGTTGAGGGAGAGGCTCCCAGCGCGTGCTGCCCTCTCTACCACGAGGCCGTGGAGCTGGTTGGGCGACGGTGGACAGGCGCGATCCTTCGCGTCCTGATGGACGGTCCCCTTCGCTTCTCGCAGATCGCTCAGGCGGTGCCTGAGCTGTCGGACCGGCTGTTGTCCGAGCGCATGAAGGAGCTCGAGGCGCGCGGCATCGTCGAGCGGACCGTGATCCCAGGGCCGCCGCTGCGGGTCGAGTACTCGCTGTCACAGATGGGCTCCGAGCTCGAGCCGGCGCTCGTCGAGCTCCAGGCGTGGGCCAACCGCTGGCTCGCGCGGCAGCGCGAGACCGTCCGCGCCTGACCACCGCGCGGCGGCCACCAACCCGGAGCGTTGCGTTTCAACGTCGCATAGCGGTGTCAGAACGCAACGCCTCGCGTGGACCTTCCCCGAAGACCTTCCACGCGGCCCAAGCCAACGAGGGACGCGGCCAGTAACGTTCCGCGCTCGATGACGGCCACATCCCGCCACCTGACCGCCGAAGACGTGATCTCGCTCGTCTCAGAGCGCGACATCCGCTTCATCCGCCTCTGGTTCACCGACATCCTCGGCCAGCTCAAGGCGTTCTCGATCAACGCGACTGAGCTCGCGGACGCGTTTGAGGGCGGGATGGGGTTCGACGGGTCCTCGATCACCGGCTTCAACCCGATCGAGGAGTCGGACATGATCGCGATGCCCGATCCCGAGACGTTCAATGTGCTGCCGTGGCGTCCGGCCGAGCAGGGCGTGGCACGGATGTTCTGCGACATCGTCACGCCCGAGCGCACGCCGTACGAGGGCGACCCGCGCTACGTGCTGCGCCGCGCGCTCGAGCGGGCGAGCGCGATGGGCTTTGACCATTACTACGTCGGCCCCGAGCTCGAGTACTTCTACTTCCGCGACGCCAAGTCCACCGAAGTGCTCGACGAGGGTGGGTATTTCGACCTGACCACGCTCGACGCCGGCTCGGATCTGCGGCGCGAGACCGTGCTGGCGCTCGAGCAGCTCGGCATTCACACCGAGTACACCCACCACGAGGTCGGCCCCAGCCAGCACGAGATCGACATGCGCTACTCCGACGCGCTGAAGATGGCCGACGACTGCATGACCTACCGGATCACGGTCAAGGAATACGCGATGAAGTACGGGCTGCACGCGACGTTCATGCCCAAGCCGCTGTTCGGCAAGAACGGCTCAGGTATGCACACGCACCAGTCGCTGTTCCGCGGCGAGCAGAACGCGTTCTTCGACCCCGACGACCAGTACTTCCTGTCGGACATCGGCAAGGCGTTCATCGCCGGGCAGCTGCGCCATGCCCGCGAGATCAGCTCGATCTTCGCCCAGTGGGTCAACTCCTACAAGCGGCTCGTGCCGGGCTACGAAGCGCCCGTGTACGTGGCGTGGTCGCGCCGCAACCGCTCAGCGCTCGTCCGCGTCCCGCTCTATCACCCCGGCAAGGAGCAGACCACGCGCATGGAGCTGCGCTGTCCGGACCCCGCCTGCAACCCGTACCTGACGTTCGCCGTGCTGCTGCAGGCCGGCCTTGAGGGCATCGAGCACGGCTACGAGCTCCCCGAGCCGATGGACAAGAACCTGTACCACCTCGCCCCCGACGAGCGAAAGCGCCTGGGCATCGAGCAGCTCCCGGAGACCTTGGGCGAGGCGATCGAGCTGACCGCGCGATCGGAGCTCGTGCTGCGCACGCTCGGCGAGCACATGTTCAACCGCTACATCGAGATCAAGCGCCAGGAGTGGGACGACTACCGCGTCCAGGTCACTCCGTGGGAGCTGGAGCGCTACCTCCCGGTCCTGTAGGTCCCGCGGCGAGCACCGCCAAGAGCTCGTCGGAAGTCGTCACCGGCGCCTGACAGACGAAGTGCTCACAGACGTATGCGGCGGCGCCGTCAACGGGCTCGCGTCCGTCCAGCAGCGGCACGCCGGCCCCGTCGCCACCCGCGAGCACCACGTACGGGCGAAACCGGCCCCGTACCGCCCGCACCAGCGGCTCGCTGTCCGGACCGACTATCGCCACCTCGCGCACGGGCGCCAGATAGAAGTCCGCGGCTCGCAGCAGGTGAGCGAACGCATGCGGATGCCGCGCCGCGAGCCGGTAGAGCAGGCGCAGCACGCCGAGCGCATGGCGCTCGTACTTGCCGTCGCCCGACAGCAGCGCCAGCCGCAGCAGCCCGAATGCCGCGGCGGAGTTGCCCGAAGGGATCGGTGTGTCCTCGAGGTCCTTGCGCCGCGCCGCGAGTCGTTCGTGGTCGTCGGCCGTCGTGAAGAAGCCGCCGCGCTCCGGATCGGCGAAGCGCTCGATGATCGTGTCGCCGAGCGACACGGCCTCGCGATACCACCGCGGATCGAACGTGCACTCATACAGCGTGAGCAGCGCCTCCAGCAAGTAGGCGTGGTCCTCCAGGTACGCGGGCAGTCGCGCCTGCCCGTCCTTCCAGGTTCGAAGCAGACGTCCCTCGTCGTCGCGCAGGTCGCTCATCAGAAACGACGCGCACGCCACCGCGGCCTCGAGGTAGTCGCCTCGCTCGAGCACCGCGCCGGCGTCGGCGAGCGCAGCGACCATCAGCGCGTTCCATGAGGTCAGCCGCTTGTCGTCGAGCCCGGGTCGCACCCGCGACGAGCGAGCGCCATAGAGCTTGCAGCGAATCTCCGGAAGCGTCGCGGGCTCGGGTCCCCGTCCCTCGAGGACGAGCCGGCCCTCCCATGCAACCGGCCGGAAGTACGCGACCGCCTCGTCGTACAGCTCGCCGAGCGCGTCGCGCAGCTCGGCCTCCGTCCACACGTAGAACTTGCCCTCGACTCCCTCTGAGTCCGCGTCGAGCGCTGCGCAGAACCCGCCCTCGGGCCCACGCATCTCGCGCAGCGCCCAGTCGAGCGTCTCGCAGCACACTCGCCGCAGCCGCTCGTCGCCCGTCTCCTGCCAGGCGTGCAGGTACGCCCGGGCCAGCAGCGCGTTGTCGTAGAGCATCTTCTCGAAATGCGGGATCGTCCACGTCGCGTCGACCGCGTAGCGCGAGAACCCCCCGCCGACCTGGTCGTAGATCCCTCCCTGGGCCATTGAGCGCAAGGTGCCCACCGACATCTCGTGCTCTGCGCGCGAGAGGAGCAGTTCGATCGTGGACGCCGGCGGGAACTTCGGGGCTCGCCCGAAGCCGCCGTTGACGCGGTCGTAGGTTGCCTTCAGCGTGGACAGCGCATCGGTCAGCCCCTGCTCGTCGATCGCCTCCGGCGACGGGTCCAGTCGCGCCGTCGCGCCGAGCGTCTCCACGAACTGAGCGCCCTGCTGCATGATCTGATCGCGCTTGTTCTGCCAGGCGTCGGCGATCGCATCGAGCACCATGCGCCAGCTCGGCAGCCCGTGGCGCGACTCGGGCGGAAAGTAGGTCCCGGCGTAGAACGGCGCCTGGTCGGGGGTCAGGAACGCGTTCAGCGGCCACCCGCCGTGGCCGGTGATCGCCTGACATGCCTCCATGCAGATCGCATCCACGTCGGGGCGCTCCTCGCGGTCGACCTTGATGCACACGAAGCGCTCGTTCATCATCGCGGCGATCTCGGGGTCCTCGAAGGACTCGTGCGCCATCACGTGACACCAGTGGCACGCCGAGTAGCCGATCGAGACCAGCAGCGGGCGGTCCTCGTCGCGAGCGCGCGCGAGGGCCTCCGGGCCCCACGGATACCAGTC
>DASYFZ010000316.1:0-2830 GCA_036000295.1 Solirubrobacteraceae bacterium | reverse complement strand
TCGACGAACACCGCGCCGCGCTCACGCAGCTGCTCGACCACGTGCTTGTTGTGGACGATCTCCTTGCGGACGTAGACCGGCGCGCCGTAGAGCTCCAGCGCGCGCTCGACCGTCTGTACCGCTCTGTCGACGCCCGCGCAGTAGCCGCGGGGCGCTGCGAGCAGCAGTTTTTCGGGGACGGCGCCCATGACCTGCCCCAGTGTAGGAGGCAGGCGCCTCAGTCGTTGGCGGTGATCGTGTCCAGCAGCTCTGCGAACTGGCGCCGGGCGGCCTCGCGGCGCGTCGGGATGTGCTGGGTGGGCACCCCGTCGGCGGGCGCCTCGTAGCCACGAAGCACCTGCCTTGCGACCGAGGCGCGGTGCACCTCGTCGGGGCCGTCGTAGATCCGGGCGCCGCGGGCGGCGCGGTACATCGCCTCGAGCGGCAGATCGGTGGAATAGCCGAGCGCACCGTGGGCCTGCACCGCGCGGTCGACGACGTCGTGCAGGACCTTCGCGCCGTAGAACTTGATCAGCGCGATGTGCTTGCGCGCGGCGGCGACGCCTTCGGTGTCCATCACCCAGGCGGCGTGCAGTGTCATCAGCCGCGCCGCCTGCATCTCGGCCTCGGAGTCGGCGATCCAGTTCTGCACGGTCTGGTGTTTTGAAAGGGTCGCCCCGTGGGCGTAGCGGTACAGGGAGCGCTCGCAGAGCATGTCGAACGCACGACGCGCCACGCCCAGCCACCGCATGCAGTGGTGGATGCGGCCCGGGTACAGCCGCTGCTGCGCGATCAGGAAGCCGGCGCCCTGCGGCCCCAGCAGCGCCTGCGCGGGGACGCGCACGTTCTCGTAGGAGACCTCGGCGTGGTTCCCATACCGCCCGAAGCTCTCATACGGATGCTCCATCGTGGCGACGTCGCGCTCGATCCGGATGCCGGGCGCGTCGGCGTCGACGATCAGCATCGACGCGCGCTGGTGGGGCCGCGCGTCGGGATCGGTGACCGCCATCACGATCAGGAAGTCGGCGATCGAGCCGTTTGACGTAAACCACTTGCGGCCGTTGATCACCCACTCGTCGCCGTCGCGGACCGCGGAGGTCTTCAGCAGCGTCGGATCCGAACCGGCCGTGTCGGGCTCGGTCATGCTGAACGCGGACTTGAGGTCCCCGGCCAGCAGCGGGTGCAGGTAGCGCTCCTTCTGCTCGTCGGTGCCGGCCAGCGCCAGGATCTCCGAGTTGCCGGAGTCGGGCGCGGCGTTGCCGAACGCGAGCGGCGCGATCGGGCTGCTGCCGAGGATCTCGTGCATCAGCCCGAGCTTGACCTGGCCGAACCCCTGGCCGCCGAGCTCGGGGTCCAGATGCGCCGCCCACAGGCCGCGCTCGCGAACCTGCTCGGCAAGCGGCGCGATCGCGCGCCGCAGGCCGTCGTAGCCAAGCTCGTCGATCAGTGTCTCCAGCGGCCAGATGCGCTCGCGCACGAACTCACGCATCCAGTCGAGCTGCTCCTGAAACTCGGGGTCTGTGGAGAACTCCCAGGCCACTACGCGCGGGAGCCTACTCGCTACCCTCAAGCAACCGCCTCCCGAGGGCCACGAGGGAGGTAGGGTTGCCCTTTGCTCACGGATCCTGTTCGGGAGGACCGTATGCCGCAGCATCATCTGGATCGCCTGACGTCGATCGACGCCTCGTTCCTGCACCAGGAGGGCGAGAGCTCGCACATGCACATCGGCGGCGTACTGATCTTCGAGGGACCGCCACCGGCATTCGAGGACTTCCTCAACCACATCCGCCGGCGCCTGCACCTCGTCCCCCGGTACCGCCAGCGCCTGGCGACGCCGCCGCTCGAGACCGGCCGCCCGCTGTGGGTCGACGACCCAGCGTTCAACCTCGAGTACCACGTCCGCCACACCGCGCTGCCCGAGCCGGGCACCGAGCGCCAGCTGTTCCTGTTGGCATCGCGGATCGCCTCCCAGCAGCTCGACCGGTCAAAGCCGCTGTGGGAGAACTGGCTCGTCGAGGGACTTGAGGGCGACCGCTTCGCGCTGATCTCCAAGACCCACCATTCGCTGGTCGACGGCGTCTCGGGAGTCGACCTGGCGAGCGTCCTGTTCGATCTCGAGCCAAGTCCCGCAAAGCCGTCCGAGGACCTGGAGCCGTGGCGGCCGCAGCCCGAGCCGTCGCAACGGCAGCTTGTCGCCGCCGGTGTGCGCGGGATGGTCAACCAGACCGTGTCGATGGCGAGTCGCGCCGTGTCCGCCGCGACCCGGCCTGCCACCACGTTCAATGTGATCAAGGACGCCGCCGAAGGGATCGGCGAGATCGCGTGGGCCGGCCTCAACCCGGCGCCCCAGACCCCGCTCAACGTCGAGATCGGCCCGCACCGCCGCTTCACGGTCGTCCGCCAGCAGCTCGCGGAATACAAGGAGGTCAAGAACGCACTGGGCGGCACCGTCAACGACGTCGTCCTGTCGGTGGTGTCGGGAGCGCTCGCGCAATGGCTGCACTCGCGCGGCGTCCGCACAGAGGGTCTCGAGATGCGCGCGCTCGTCCCCGTGTCGGTCAGGACCCAGGACCAGCGCCACACACTCGGCAACCAGCTGACCGTGATGCGCGGCCCGCTGCCCGTCTACATCACCGACCCGGTGGCCCGGCTGCATTTCGTCAGCGGCGCGATGAACGGCCTCAAGGAGTCAAAGCAGGCGGTCGGCGCGGCCACGCTCGTAGCCGTCAACAACCTGGCGCCGCCGACGATCCTCGCGCAGGCGTCGCGGCTCAACTTCTCGACCCGGCTGTTCAACCTGATCGTCACCAACATCCCCGGCCCGCAGGTGCCCCTGTACCTGCTGGGACGA
>DASYFZ010000269.1:0-7909 GCA_036000295.1 Solirubrobacteraceae bacterium | reverse complement strand
GATCAAGGCCCATGTGCCCACGCCGAGACCGAAATGCCGCGACAGCCCCTGATGGAACACGTCCCACGGGTCGACGCCGAGGCCCGCCAGCAGCAGCATCCCGTCGCTGACGCCGTACAGCACGAGCCCGATGTAGAGCTGGGTCAGCCGACGAACGCGGGGTGGGGGTACCACGCGGCAAGTCTTGCACAGAATGGTATGGACTCCAGCGGGCCAATTTGCTAGTAGTGGTCTGGTGCCCGCGAGCTTCACGACCGCCAACCGGCTGGCCGAGCTGCTCGGAGACTGGCGCCAGGGAGGCTCGGCGCACGAGCGCCTGGCGGCGACCGTCCGCTCGCTGATCCTCGACGGACGGATACCGCTCCAGAGCCGGCTCCCGCCCGAACGCGCGCTGGCCGCCACGATCGGCTGCAGCCGCGCCACGGTCACCTTTGCCTACAACCGCTTGCGCGAGGAGGGCTACATCGAAAGTCGCCAGGGCGCCGGCAGCTGGGTTGCGCTGCCAGCCGGCCACCGAGCGGCGACCGACACGCTGCTGGCCGGAGCCGGACTGGAGATGAGGATCGCGGCGCTCCCCGCGCCGCCGGCCCTCGACGAACTCGCGCGGGCCGCGGTCGGAGATCTGCCCCGGTGGCTGGACCACCACGGCTATGACCCGCTCGGGCTGCCGCCGTTGCGCGAAGCGATCGCCGCGCGCTACACGGCGCGCGGGCTGCCCACCCGCCCCGAGCAGATCATCGTCTCCAACGGCGCCCTGCAGGCGATCGATCTGACGATCCGGGCGCTCGTTCGCCGCGGCCAGCGGGTCCTGGTCGAGATTCCCAGTTACCCCGCGGCGCTCGACGCGCTGCGGGCGTCGGGTGCGCGTCCGGTCGCCGTTCCCGTCAGCGCCGCCGGCTGGGACGTGGAGATACTCGGAGCGCTGGCACGTGAGCAACAGCCGGCGCTCGCGTACCTGATCCCCGACCACCAGAACCCGACGGGCGCGGTCATGGACGCGTCGTCACGCAGTCGCGCGTTGGGCGACCTTGAGCGAGCGGGCAGCCACGTGGTGATCGACGAGACGTTCTCGGAGCTATGGCTGGATGGGCCGGCGACGGCGCCCCCGGCACCGGTCGCGGGCGAGCGCACGATCATCGTCGGCTCGCTCAGCAAGTCCGTGTGGGGAGGGTTGAGAATCGGCTGGGCACGCGCCGAGCCCGTGCTGATCGGCCGGCTCGCGTTGGCCCGCGCGACCACCGACATGGCCAGTCCGGTGCTCGAGCAGATCATCGCCACCCACGTGCTGCGTGAGATGGACGCGATCATGGATGAGCGGCGCGAGCTGGTCCGGGTGCGGCGAGCGGCGCTGGGAAATGCTTTGCACGCAAGCCTGCCCGAGTGGCGCTTTTCGATGCCCACCGGCGGCCTGTTCGTCTGGGCCGAGCTTCCCGGCGCGATCAGCACGAGCCTCAGCGTGCGCGCGGCCGAGCTCGGCGTACAGATCACGCCCGGTCCGCGCTTCGGGCAGGCCGGGCTGCTCGAGCGCTATGTCCGCTTGCCGTTTGCGCTTGCGCCCGAGCAGCTCGAGCGGGCGGTGGGGATCCTCGCGCGGGCGGTCCCGGGCGCGACGGCGGCGAGACCGCCCGAGCAGCCATTGACCTACGTTGCGTGAAACCGATTTTGGGCCGGTCAGTGGCCCGTGATCCACTACTGTCCCTGACATGAACGACGATTGGCGCTTGCGGGTCGACCTGCACAAGGACGAGTTCGCGGAGCTGCTCACCGCGCACCTCGAGGGATCCGAGCTCGAGCACGAACTCGACACGACGTTTCACGACCGCGTGGTCGTGTCGGCCGACGGGCCCCAGGTCTTCTGTTACACGGGCACGCGCGAGCAGGCCGAGCGCGCTCAGCAGGTGATCCAGTCGGTCGCGGCCGAGCGCAAATGGGATGTGGACTTCGAGCTCAAGCACTGGCATCCGGTCGCGGAGGAGTGGGAGGACGCGGATGCGCCGCTGCCTGCCGACCCGGCGGAGCAGGCCGCGGAGCACGCCGAGATGATCAGGCAACAGCGCGCCGAGAGCGCGGCCCAGGGTCATCCCAACTACGAGGTTCGCGTCCAGTGCAAGTCACATCACGAGACGCGCAAGCTCGCCGACCAGCTCGAGCAGGAAGGCCTGAGGCTGGTCCGCCGCTGGCACTACCTGCTGCTCGGCGCCGCTGACGAGGACGAAGCCAAGGCGCTCGCCGAACGGATCCGGGCCGAGGTGCCCAAGGACTGCGAGGTCACCGCGACGGGCAACCTGCTCGAGGTGTACGAGGAAGGCCCGCAGAATCCGTTCGCGGTGCTCGGCGGCCTCGGCGGCTGACCCGCCGCGGCGCTACTCGAGCAGCTCGGAGTCGTACTCCTCGAAGATCTGCGCCCAGTCGCTTCGCTCGCCCGAGTGCAGCGCCTCGATCAGTTGGTGGATCCTCGGCGTCATCACGAGCAGATAGCGCGCCGGCTCGGCGGCCGGATTCCAGTAGGAATGCGGCGTGCCGCGCGTCACGAGCAGCGACTCGCCTGCGGGAACCTCGCGCTCCTCGTCGCCTACGCGGAAGCCGAGACGCCCCGAGAGCACGATCCAGGCCTCGTCGTCGGATCGGTGCAGGTGCAGGCCGGCGATCGGACGGCCGGGATGGGTGCCCGGATCGGTCCAGTCGGCGACCACGAAGGACTCGCTCTTGATCATCGGATGAGCCTACGCCGCGGGGCCGGTGCGAGTGCGCGGATCGCCTCGTGTTCGTTTACAACCCGGTAGGATCGGCCCCTACCCCGGCGACACCGGCGCGATCGGGACCCTCGATGCTCGCGTCACAGACCGCCCCACACTCACAGGAGCGATCAATGCAGACTGCAGCGCCACCGCCGCCGCGTGCCGTGCCCGAACCTTCGGAGGCGCCCGAGAGTTCCGAGTCCCTGGTACGACCGGTCACGATGCCGTTGGTCGACCGGGTCGCCAGCGCGGTGGTCACCGCGGTCCCGCCGATCATGGTCGTGATCGCGATGTGGTTCGGCTGGATGGGGAACCTGCTGCAGTGGCAGGACCTGCTGATCCTGGCGTTGAGCTACATGGTCATCGGGACCGGCATCACCGTCGGCTTTCACCGGCTGCTGACGCACCGCAGCTTCAAGTGTCACAGGGTCGTGCGCGCGGGATTTGCGGCGCTGGGGTCCGCCGCCGCAGAGGGCCCGGTGATCGACTGGGTCGCCACGCACCGCAAGCACCATCAGTTCTCCGACGTCCACGGCGATCCTCACAGCCCCCATGTCGGACACGGCAGCGGGTGGCGAGGGGCGGTGTCGGGCCTGCTGCACGCCCACGTGGGCTGGGTGTTTCGCGACATGGAGGTCGCCGACGAGCGGCGCTATGCCAAGGATCTGCTCGCCGATCCGCTGATCAAGTTCGTCGATCGCACGTTCGTGCTGTGGGTCGCGGCGGGTCTGGCGGCGGCGTTCGGCCTCGGAGTGCTGCTGACGGGAACCGTCAAGGGCGGCCTCGTGGCGCTGCTATGGGGCGGCGCGGCGCGGATCTTCTTCATGCACCACGCCACGTTCAGCATCAACTCGCTGTGTCACTACTTCGGCCGCCACGACTACGACACCGGCGACGAGTCGCGCAATCTGGCATGGCTGGCGATCCCGACCTGGGGCGAGGCGTGGCACAACAACCACCACGCGTTCCCCACGTCCTACCGCCACGGCCTCAAGCGCTGGCAGATCGATCCCTCCGCCGCGATCATCCGGACGCTGGAGATGATGGGACTGGCGTGGGACGTCGTGCGTGTCGACCCCACGCGGCGCGAGCGCAAAGCAATGCCGGCAGGCGCCACCCCCTGACCCGGCGTGGCGTTCTCGAACACCTCCGCGCTGCGGCATGAGCTGGAGGCGGCGCTGCCGCGCCGTCCGTTCTCGCTGCGGTTCTGGGACGGCACCACGGTTCGCGCGACGGAGTCTCCCGCGCCGACATTCACGTTTCACTCACCGCGCGCGCTGGCGCACGTGCTGCGGGCGCCCGGCGAGCTCGGGCTGGGCAGGGCGTACGTCGACGGGCTGCTCGAGGTCGACGACCTCGACGGCGCGCTCCGGGTCGTCGACACGTTCGATCCGCCATCGCTGTCGTGGGTGACGATCGCCAGGCTTGGAGCGGCGCTCGTGCGCGCGTGCGGGCTGGTCGTCCCGCCCAAGCCGCCGGCGTCCGAGCTCCGGCTGCGAGGCGAGCGCCACACGATCTCGCGAGACCGGCGCGCGGTTCGCCACCACTACGACGCCGGCAACGACTTCTTCGCCCTGTTCCTCGACGAGTCAATGACGTACTCGTGCGCCTATTGGGCCGGCGGCGCGGAGACGCTCGACGAGGCCCAGGAGGCAAAGCTCGAGCTCGTCTGCAAGAAGCTGCGGCTGACCGAGGGCGAGCGGGTGCTGGACGTCGGCTGTGGCTGGGGGAGCTTCGCGATCCACGCAGCGGCCCGGCACGGCGTCAAGGTGCTGGGCATCACGCTGTCGGCGCCACAGGTGCAGCTTGCCCAGGAGCGCGTTCGAGCCGCCGGGCTGTCTGACCTGGTCGAGATCCGGGTGGCCGACTACCGCGAGCTCGTGGGCGAGCCGTACGACGCGATCTCGAGCATCGGCATGGTCGAGCACGTGGGGGAGGAGCGCATCGACCTGTACGCGAAGACGCTCTCGGGGCTGCTGCGGCCGGGAGGTCGGCTGTTGAACCACGGAATCGCCAAGCTTCAGGACTTCGACGATCCCGACGAGGGCGCGTTCTCCGAGCGCTTCGTGTTCCCCGACGGCACGCCGCTGCCGCTGTCACGGGTGGTCAAGGCTCTGGAGCGGACCGGGCTTGTGACGACCCACGTCGAGGGGCTGCAGGCCGACTACGCGCGGACCACAACGGAGTGGATCGACCGGTTTGAGTCGCGCTACGACGAGGCGGTGCGGCTGGCCGGCGAGGAGCGCGCCCGCGTGTGGAAGCTGTACCTCCACGCCGCCCACCAGGGGTTTGCGACCGGCTGGGCGTCGGTCTACCAGGTGCTCGCGCACAAGCCTGGCTGATCCTCTGGCGCGCGGGGTGCACGGCGCGACAATCACTCACTTCGAGACGAGGCCTGCCGTGTGGTGCACCGCATAGGTGCATGGCACGACAGACTCCAGGGGATTGCGACTCGTTGACGTGTCATGCACCGAGCCGATCCCTCCATCCTCTTCCTCAATGGACCGTTGACGTTCGGCCCGACTCCCGCCCCAGAGCAATCCCCCGCAGCGGCACCGGCGACGACTGGATGATCGACGTCGTCGTCTGCCCGAACGGCGCCAGCGCGTCGAGTAGCTCCTCGAGGTGGGCCATCGAGCGGATATGGGCCTTGATCAGGTAGCAGTCCTCGCCGGTGATCCGGTGGCACTCGACCACCTCCACAGCGCCCCGCGCGACGTCGGCGACCTTGTGCAGCTGCCGGGGCGCCGGGCGCACCCGGATAACAGCGCTCAACCCATAGCCCAGCGCGGCCGGGTCGAGCTCGGCGCGGTAGCCCCGGATCGCCCCGTCGCGCTCGAGTCGCTGCAGCCGCTCGGCCACCGCCGGCGCGGACAGGCCGACGCGCCGCCCCAGTTCGGCCAGGCTCAGCCGCGCGTCTGACTGGACCTCGCCGAGCAGCGCGAGGTCGGTGTCGTCAAAACCAGAACCCTCGGCGCTCCGTCCGTTTGACCTTCGATTCGCTGGCATCAGACGAAGAATACCTCTGATCACGCATGTACAGGGTCGCTTTCGCCGAGCATCATCTCTCACGACCCATGACGCGCCGACACGTCCCGCCGCAGCTGTACTTCGTGACGAGCGCCGTGTTCCACTACCTCGGCCCGTCGTTCGCGGTGCTGCTGTTCGCGCGCGTGGCGGTGCTCGGCGTGGCGTGGCTGCGGATCGCCTCGGCGGCGCTCGTGTTCGCGCTGTGGCGCAAGCCGTGGCGCTCGGTCAACGGCCTGGACAGCGCCACGCGAAGGCTGCTGGTCGGGTGGGGCGCGGTCCTCGCGGCGATGAACTGCTGCTTCTATGAGGCGATCGCGCGGCTCCCGCTCGGCACGGTCGCCGCGATCGAGTTCCTTCCGGTGATCGTGCTGGCAGCGGTCGGGGTGCGCACGCTCCGCAACGCTTTCGCCCTGGCACTCGCGGTCGCCGGCGTGTACGAGCTCAGCCACGTCCAGCTCACCTCGCAGCCGCTGGGCTTCGCGTTCGCGTTTGCCAACGCGGCTCTGTTCGCGACCTACATCGTGATCGCGCACCGGGTTGCGCGCCATCCGGCGGTGAGCGGCATCGACGGGCTCGGCGCCGCGATGCTGATCGCGGCGGTCGCGGTCACACCCGTGGCCGGACCACAGGCCGCGCACGTGTTCAGCGACCCTGTCGCGCTCGTCGCCGGGGTCGGCGTGGGCATCTGCTCGTCGGTGATCCCGTACGTGGCCGATCAGCTCGCGATGGCGAATCTGAGCCGGGCGGCGTACTCGTTAATGGTGTCCCTGTTGCCCGCCGTCGCGACCGTGATCGGCATCGTCGTACTCACCCAGCTTCCGACCACAGCCGAGCTCGCGGGGGTCGCGTTGGTGGCCGGTGGTGTCGCTGTGCACCGAGACATGGACGAGGATGCAGGCGCTCTACAAAGTTGCCACCGCAAGGAGTATGGTCGCGCAATCCCCGGAAAATGGAGAGAGAGGGCATGAGCAAAACCGTTCCTGTGCGTCTCCAGGTCAACGGCGTAGAGCACGCCATCGACGTGGAGCCCCGACTGTTGCTGGTGCACGCGATTCGCGACAACCTCGGTCTGACGGGCACGCATGTCGGCTGCGACACATCCAACTGTGGCGCTTGCACCGTCCACCTCGACGGTCGCGCGGTCAAGTCCTGCACGGTGCTCGCTGTCCAGGCTGACGGATCTGAGATCAAGACGATCGAGGGCATGGGCACCGAGGACGACCTGCATCCGCTGCAGGAAGCGTTCTGGAACGACCACGGCCTTCAGTGCGGCTACTGCACGCCCGGCATGATCATGGCCGCCGCCGGCTTGCTGGCCGACAACCCCAACCCGACCGAGGCCGAGGTGCGCAAGGGGCTCGAGGGCAACCTCTGCCGCTGCACCGGCTACCACAACATCATCAAGTCCGTGCTCGACGCGGCCAAGTCGAAAGGGGCGACGGTCTCCGGACAGTCGGAGGTGACGGCATGAGCGCCACCGCCACCGGCAACGGGGCCAGCGCCAAGTTCGTCGGCCAGTCGATGCGCCGCAAGGAGGACCCGAGGCTGATCACCGGCCAGGGCTCCTACGTCGACGACATCAGCCTTCCGGGTCAGCTGTGGGCGGCCTGGGTCCGCTCGCCCGAGGCGCACGCGAAGATCACCTCGATCGACACGTCGGCGGCCAAGGAGCGCGTGGGCGTTGTCGCGGTCTTCACCAACGCCGATCTGGACATGGAGGCCGGCCTGCCGATGGCCTGGGTCCCGCCGGGCGTTGAGGTCAACACCCCGGACCACTGGGTGCTCGCCAAGGACGCGGTCAAGCACGTGGGCGACCCCGTCGCGCTGGTCGTCGGCACCGATCGCTACTCGGTCGTCGACGCCGCCGAGGACGTGATCGTCGACTACGACCCGCTGCCGGTCGTGACCGATCCCGAGGCGGCGATCGCCGGCGGACCGCTCGTCCACGAGCAGTTCGGGACCAACAAGGTCTGCGACTGGTCGCTCGGCGGCGGCGACCTCGAGGCGGGATTTGCCGAGGCCGACGTGATCATCGAGCGGCGCATCGTCAACCATCGCATGGCCGGAGCGGCGATCGAACCGCGCGGCGTGCTGGCGCAGTACCGCGCCGGGAAGCTGACGGTGTGGAGCTCCACCCAGGT